>NZ_JBHXEN010000006.1:0-149347 GCF_042724695.1 Streptomyces sp. NPDC127068
CCGGACGTGACAGGGCGCCCGTGGACAGGGGTTCCCGCTGGTCAACGATACGGTTTCGCTGGTCAAGGCCGTGGTCGGGGCCGTCCCCGGGGCGTCGGCACCGGGGCTCGGCGGGACGCCCCGCCGAGCCGGTGCCGAGCGGGGCGGTGACGGGCCCGGCGATCCGGGGGAACGGCGGCCGGTCGCGCGGCCGTGCTCCCCCGGATCGGGGCGGGTCACTTCTCGGTGACCCCGGCGGAGTCGAAGGTGGCCACCTCGTGCATCGCGCGGGCCGCGCTCTGGACGAGCGGCAGGGCGAGCAGCGCGCCGGTTCCCTCGCCGAGCCGCAGGTCCAGGTCGACCAGGGGCCGCAGTCCGAGCTTGTTGAGGGCCGCGACGTGGCCCGGCTCGGCGCTGCGGTGGCCGGCGATGCACGCCGCGAGCGCCTCGGGGGCGATGGCCCGGGCGACCAGGGCCGCCGCACCCGCGCTGACGCCGTCCAGGATGACGGGGGTGCGCAGGGAGGCGCCGCCCAGCACCAGGCCCACCAGTGCGGCGTGTTCCAGGCCGCCGACCGCGGCGAGCACGCCGATCGGGTCGGCCGGGTCCGGCTGGTGGAGTTGCAGCGCACGCCGGACCACGTCCGTCTTGCGGGCCAGCGTCTCGTCGTTGATGCCGGTGCCCCGACCGGTGACCTCCGCGGGGTCGGCCCCGGTGTACACGGAGATCAGCGCGGCCGACGCGGTGGTGTTGGCGATGCCCATCTCTCCGGTGAGCAGCGCCCTGTTGCCCGCGGCCACCAGGTCGCGGGCGGTCTCGATGCCGACCTCGATGGCCGAGGTGACCTCTTCGCGGGTCAGCGCGGGCCCGGTGGTCATGTCGGCGGTACCGGCGCGCACCTTGCGCGGCACCAGGCCGGGGGCGGCGGGCAGGTCGGACGCCACACCGACGTCGATGACGCACACCTCGGCGCCGACCTGCTGGGCGAAGGCGTTGCAGACCGCGCCGCCGCTGAGGAAGTTGGCGACCATCTGGCCGGTGACCTCCTGCGGCCAGGGGGTCACGCCCTGGGCATGCACACCGTGGTCGCCCGCGAAGACCGCGACGGCGGCCGGCTCCGGGATCGGCGGCGGGCACACCCGGGAGAGGCCGCTGAGCTGTGCCGAGATGATCTCCAGCATGCCGAGCGCGCCGGCGGGCTTGGTCATCCGCTTCTGCCGCTCCCACGCCTCGCCGAGCGCCTTGGCGTCCAGGGGGCGGATGCCGGCGACGGTCTCGGCGAGCAGGTCGTGCGGCTCCTCGCCCGGCAGGGCACGGCGCCCGTACGTCTCCTCGTGGACGACCCAGGACAACGGGCGGCGCTGGGACCAGCCGGCCTGCGCGAGCTCCGGCTCCTCGGGGAACTCGTCGACGTAGCCCACGCACAGGTACGCGACGACCTCCAGGTGCTCGGGGAGGTCGAGGGCGCGGACCATCTCGCGCTCGTCGAAGAAGCTGACCCAGCCGACGCCGAGGCCCTCGGCGCGGGCCGCGAGCCACAGGTTCTCCACGGCGAGCGCGGAGGAGTACGGGGCCATCTGCGGCTGGGTGTGGCGGCCGAGGGTGTGACGGCCACCGCGGGTCGGGTCGGCGGTGACGACGATGTTCACCGGGGTGTCGAGGATCGCCTCGATCTTCAGTTCCTTGAACTGCTTGGCCCGGCCCTTGGGCAGCGACTTGGCGTACGCGTCGCGCTGGCGGGCGGCCAGTTCGTGCATGGCCTGCCGGGTCTCCTCGGACCGGATCACCACGAAGTCCCAGGGCTGGGAGTGGCCGACGGACGGCGCCGTGTGCGCGGCTTCCAGGACCCGCAGCAGGACCTCGTGCGGAATGGGGTCGGAGCGGAACCCGTTGCGGATGTCCCGGCGCTCGCGCATGACCCGCAGCACCGCCTCGCGCTCGGCCTCGTCGTATCCCGGGGCGGCGGGGCGGGCGGCCCGGGGCGCTTCGGGGGCGACGGAGTCGGCGGGAGCGGTCGGTTCGGCGGGCTCGGGTGCCTGGTCCTCGGCCGGGGGCGGGGTGGCCGCCGGGCCGGTGGGGGCAGCGCCGCGGTCCTGGACGGAGACGGTGACGGTGTCCGCCTCCGTACCCGCGTCGGGGCCGCCGGGCTCGTCGTCGGCGGAGTGGGTGGGCAGGCTGTCCGGAGTCTGCGCGGGGGTCTCCGCCTCGGCTGCTTCGGCGCCTTCGGGGACGTCGGTCCCCTCGGCGCCTTCGGAGGCATCGGTCGCGTCGGTGGCGGGTGCTTCTTCCTCGGTGCCGGTGGGGGCGTCCGGGGCCTCGGCCGGCTCGGCGGCTGCCTCGGGGGTGACCGGGGCGTCCGGGGTCTCGGCGGGGGGCGCCTGGTCGGCGGGGGCCTGAGCGCTCGCGGGCTCCGGAGCCGCCACGGCTTCCGGCGCGCTCTGCGCCTCGGCGGGAGCTGCGGTGTCGGCCTCCGCCGTCACCTCGGCCTCCGCGGACGGCTCGGGGGTCGCTTCCGGTGCGTTCGGCGTCGCCTCGGTGGCCGGGACGGCGGGTGCTTCGGCGCCCTCGGCCGTGGCTACGGGGGCTTCGGCGGCCGGGACACCGGTCGGCGTCTCGTCAGCCGCTGCCTCGGCCGGGGACGCGGGCGCGGTGGGTGCGGGGGGCTGCGTGGGGGCCTCGTGCGGCTCAGCCGGTGGTGCCGCGGCGATCTCGCCGGTGGGCGCGGTGGGCGCCTCGGTGGCGGCGGGGGCCTCGGCGGGCGGCTCCTGCTGGGCAGGGGTGGCCGTCTCGGGTGCATCGGCCGGGTCCGGCCCTGCCGCGGGGGCGTCGGTCGCCGCCTCGGGCGCGGCCACGGCCGGAGTCGGCTCGGCGGGGGGCTCCTCGGGGGAGGGCTCCTCGGGGGCAGTGGCTTCGACGGGTGCCGCGGGCGTTGCTTCGGCAACCGGGTCCGGGGTGACCGGCTCGGGCACGGCCTCGGCCGCCGCGGGCTCGGCATCGGGGACGGCGGCCTCGGGAGCGGTGGCCTCGGGGGAATCCGGCCGGGCCGGTGCGACCTGGGCCGGGTCCGCGGTCGCGACCGCGGCCGGGGCGGTGACCGCGTCGGACGGCGGGGTGGCGGGCTGGTCCTGCACGGGGGCGGGGGCGGGCTCGACAGCGCCGGGCGCGACCCCGGCGGGGGTGGTCGGGGTCCGGTCGGCGGCCGGTTCAGCGGTGGTGGCCGCGGACTCGGGCTGCGGGTCCACGGGTCCGGCCGCCGGGGCGGCCTCGGGCTCCGCCGCCGGAGCGGGCGTCACGACCGGGGCGACGGGCGCGGGCGCGACGACCTCGGCGACGGTCTCCGGCGCGGGGGCCTCCGACACCGCCGGCGCGGCGGGTACGGGCGGCTCCTGCTGCGGAGGCAGGACGAGGGCGTGCGGCGGGGTCGGCGCGAGGTGCGGCGTGGAGGGCACGGAACCCGCGACCGGGACGAACTCCCCGACCGGGGCCGGAGTTTCGACCACCCGTGCCTCGTGGACCGGCGCCTCGTGGGCCGGGGCTTCCTGGGCGGGCGCTTCCTGAACGAGCACGTCCTGGATCGGGAACGTGCCGGTCGCCCGGGCCACCGCGGCGAGCGCGGCATCGGGCGCGGGGGTCACCGGCGCGACACTCACGGGCGCGGCGGCTTCGTGCGCTGCGGGGGCCATCCGCACGCCCCGGCCTTCGGTGGGGTCCCCGACCGGCTGCGCACCGGCAGCGGGGGTCGCCGCCCCGACGGCCTGGGCGGCCGGGGCGGATGCGTCGCCGTCCGGGCGGACCGTCGTCCCGGTGGACGGCTGCGGCTCCGCGGCGGGGGTGGGCGACGGGGTCTCGACGGGGAGCACGGGGGCGGGGGGCGCGTCGGTCACCGGGACGCCGGTCGTGGCCACGGGCGCGGACACCTCGGCCGCGGGCATGGTCTGGGCGCCCTGCGGGGCGGTCCCCCCCGGGTGCAGCAGCTCGTTCCGGCCCAGGGTGGCCCCTGCGGATGCGGGCGGCGGACCCCAGGGGGCACCGGCCTGCGGGGGGATCTCGGCGAGTTGGGGGCCCGGCAGCGGGTCCGCGGCGCGCTGGGGCTCCGACTGCTCGAGAGCGTCCGGCTGCTCAGCCTGCGGGCTCTGCCGGCGGGCCTTGACCGCACCCCGACGGGAGCCGGCGGGTCCCCGGTCGGCGAGCGAGCGCACCGGGCTGGAGGCGGTGTCCGGGGTGGGCGGACCGAGGTGCAGGGGGCGGCGGGGAGCGCCGGGTCCCTGGCCGGGCGCGGGGTGCGCGCCGGGGGCTCGACCGTCGGACACCTCGACGGAGGCGCTGTCGCGGCCGGCCGTCTCGTGCGGTCCTGGCTCGTGCCCGGTGGCGGCCCGGGGTGTCTCGGGACCGGCCGCGGGCGCCTGGGCGGCGGGGGTCGGTGTGGGGGGTTCGGCGGTCACGGGTGCGTCGGCCTCGTACGGGTTCGGGGGCTCGTCGTCGTCCGGTGTCTCCAGCGAGGTGGGCACCGAGAGGACGGGGGCGGGCCCTGCGGGCGCGGTGGGGCGCGGTTCGGCGGAAGCGGCGGCGGGCAGAGGGGACGCGGTGGGGTCCCCCGGCTGTGCCGGGGCGGGGCCCGGCGCCGGGGCACCGGTGGTGTGGACCACCGGCGGGTAGGTGTCGGCCGCCGGGGCGATGGGGAACACTCCGGAGCCGCTGCGGCCCTCGATCCACGCGCCCTGCGAGCCGGGCATCAGGAGTTGGTCGTCGTCGTGGGGCTCGGCGTGCTCGGGGTACGGTCCGGGAACTCCGGGGCCCGGCTGCGGTGCCGTCCGGCCGCGGACGGACGCGGCAGTGGTCCCCTCGCCGGGGTGGTCCGGCAGTGCCTCGTCCGGAATCCGGCCGGTGTCGGTCATGCGTACCCCTCGCCCATCGGTAGTGCTTCTACGACCGTCCCGGCCCCCGCCGGTCGGCGCGCCCGGACCGGGCGGCGTCCGACCGCCCGTCCGGAGAACGAGCGGGCGCGCCGCGCGGCACGTGCCGACGGCGCAGGCGGCGCCGTCACAAGGCATTGTCCCGGTTGGCCCCCACCTCGGCACGTAGTTCCCGGAACGGTCCCCTGTTGGACTGCTGGACTGCGCCACGTCGCGCGTCCTTGGCCTCTGCCGTACCACAGTCCACCCAAAACGGGCGGGATTTCTGGACATTGGGTCACGAATGAGCCAGGGGTCCAGTGCGGTACAACGATCGTCCAGCCTACCTCGCGCGCACCGCCGCGGCGTTCAGGGGGCGCGGTCCGGGAGGTGTCCGGAGAGGAGGAATCCGACCGTCCGTTCCTTCTCCGTCCAGGCGCGGGTGTCGAGTTCGACGGACTGGAGGAGGGCGCATTCGACTTCGTACCCGTGTTCGACCAGGTCACGACCGATGCGTTCGGCGGCGTCCCGGGTCGCGGCGTGCGTGACGATCCGGCCGGGGCGCCGATCGGCGACGGCGGCGACGACGGGGGCGCCGCCGCCGCCGATCCGTACGACGTCGGGCTCGGGCAGCGTCTCCAGGACGTGCGGGGCGCGACCGTGGACGGTGTGGAGCTGGACGCCGAAGCGGCGGGCGGCGGCCGCGGCGCGGGCGCAGTTGTCGGGGTGCTGGTCGACGGCGATCACGGCCGCGCCGAAGCGGGCCGCCTCCACGGCGAAGGCGCCGCTGGCGGAGCCGATGTCCCAGACCAGGTCGCCGACGCGGGGGCCGAGGCGGGCGAGTTGGGCGGCGCGCAGTCGTGCGTGCTCGCTCTCGCGCAGTCCGTGGCCGTAGGCGTCGGCGGGCAGGGCCCAGCCGCGCGGGCCGGCGCCGGGGTCGCGGCCGGCGATCCAGCCGGGTTCGGTGGCGGACGTCCCGCCGATGGAGATCACCACGTTGGGGTCGCGCCAGCTGCGGTCGGCGGCCTTGTCGGAGGTCATCACGGTGACCCGTTCGCGGTCGGTGCCGAGTTCCTCGCAGACGACGAAGGTGCGGTGCACGCCGTCGAGGAGGAGGCCGAGTTCCGCGGGGCCCGCGCCGGGGGCGGTGAGCACGGCGACCTTGGTGTGGGCGCGGCACACGTTGACGGCCCGGCGCAGGGTGCGGCGGTGGGCGACCACGACCTCGGCGTCGTCCCAGGGCATCCCGGCCCGGGCGAACGCCTGGGCCACCGCGGAGGTGGCGGGCACCACCTCGACCTCCAGGCCGAACTCGGGGTCGCGCAGGGCGCGGACGACACCGAAGAAGCCCGGGTCGCCGTCCGCGAGGACCACGGCGGTGCCCCGGTGGGCGGCGATCCGACGGGCGGCGAGGGCGAAGCTGCCGAGACGGATGCGTTCGGCCTGCTCGGGCACCTCGGGGAAGGCGAGGTGGTGCGGGGCCCCGGCGACCAGGGTGGCCACCGCGAGCGCCGAGCGAGCCCCGGCGGGGAGGGGTGAACCGTCCCAGCCGATCACCGTGACCCGGTCGGCCATCGTCGTCAGTCTCCAGGGGTCGAGGCGGTCGGCACGGTGTCCGGGCGGCGGTGCGGGACGTGGCGGGCGCGGGGGCGCGTGGGGGTGGGGCACCGAGGGGAACGGGGCGTGCGCGGAGCAGGGCGCGGGAGCGTGACCGGACGGCGGGAGGGTGCCGCGCGCGATCGGGCACCGTGAGCGTACCGGGTGCGGACGTCCGGTGCCCCCGGTGTGCACGGGCCGGCCGGGGAGGGGTTCCGGTCAGTTCCAGTCGGTGAAGGCCGTGTAGGCGCCGGCCTCCGCGAACTGCTCGCCGGAGCCCTCCAGGTCCTCGGGGAGCAGGCTCCACACGATGAGGTCGGTGCGCTGGTCGATCCAACCGTCGTCATCGGTGCGGGCACGCGCTATCCGCGCGCCGCGCAGGACCCCTTCGCTGATGCAGCCGATCTTCTGCGCGACCTGTTGTGCGGCCGTGTTGGCGGCGGCCGTCCGCAACTCCAGGCGCTCGAACTTCTGGTCGTGGAACAGCCACCCGGCGGTGGCGAGCGACGCCTCGCAGGCATAGCCCTCGCCGCGCGCCCAGGGGGCGGTGGCGTAGGCGAGTTCGGCGGACCGGACGCGCCAGTCGACGGCGCGCAGCCGGACGGTGCCGACCAGGCGCTGGGTGAGGAACTCCGTCACGGCGAAGGCGATGCCGTGGCCGCCGGTGCGTGTGCCCGGGGCCCCTTCGGTGATCCAACTGCGGGCGTCGTCCTCGGTGTACGGGTGCGGTGCCGAGCCCCACATGACGACGAGTTCGTCGTTCATCATCTCGGTCAGGGCCGGGGCGTCCACGTCCTCGAAGGGGCGTAGGACCAACCGTTCCGTGCTGAGGGAGATGTCGGGAAAGGTGGTCGTCATGGCGCCGCTCCGTAACCTTCAGGAATCTTCAGGTCTCTGTTGAGTGGACCAGCATGCAACATCTGCGGGCGCCGACGCACCACGGGGCCGCCGTCGGACGGGGGCGCGGGCGTGGTGCGGGCGGGCCCGGGGCGTCGCGGCGCGGTGGCCGAACGCCCCGGGCGCCGGGGTCAGCCGCGTCCGACGGGGAGGACGGAGCCCTGGTAGGTGTCCTCGATGAACTTCGCGACCTCGGGCGAGGTCAGCAGGTCGGCGAGCTTCTTGACCCGGGGGTCGTCCTCCTCGCCCTTCTTCACGGCGAGGACGTTGTTGTACGGGTTGTCCTTGGCGGTCTCCAGCAGGATCGCGTCCTTCTTCGGGCTGAGGCCCGCGTCCAGGGCGAAGTTGTTGTTGATGACCGCGGCATCGACGTCGTCGAGGGAGCGCGGCAGCTGCGCCGGGTCGAGTTCCTTGAACACCAGCTTCCTGGGGTTCTCGGCGACGTCGGCGGGGCTGGCGTCGGGGCCCGCGTCCGCCTTCAGTTCGATGAGGCCCTGGGAGGCGAGGAGCTGGAACGCCCGTCCCTCGTTGGTGGTGTCGTTGGGCACCGCGACGGTCGCCCCATCCGGCAGGTCGGCGAGGTCGTCGACCTCCTTGGAGTACACGCCCATGGGCGGCAGGTACACCTCGGCGACGGGGACCAGGTCGGTCTTCTTGGACTTGTTGAAGTCGTCCAGGTAGGGCTGGTGCTGGTACAGGTTGGCGTCGAGCGAGCCCTCCTGGAGGGCGGTGTTCGGCAGGACGTAGTCCTGGAACTCCTTGATCTCCAGGTCGAGGCCCGCCTTCTCGGCGAGTTCGTCCTTGACGTGGGCGAGGACCTCGCCGGCCGGGACGGGGGTGACGCCGACGACCAGGGCGCCGTTGTCGTCGCCCCCGGACGAGCCGGAGCCGCAGGCCGTGAGGGCGACGGCCAGTGCGGTCCCGGCCGCCGCGGCGAACAGGGTTCGGGTGGTGCGCATGGGGGTGGTACTCCGCTGCTGAGGGGTGCGAGGGGGAGGGGGTGCCGGGTCCGCCGGATCAGAAGGCGGGGATGACGGCGCCGTCGTACTTGTCCTCGATGAACTTCTTCACCTCGGGGGAGGTCAGCAGCTTGGCGAGCTTCTTGACCCGGGGGTCGCCCTCGTCGCCCTTCTTCACCGCGAGGAAGTTGCCGTACGGGTTGTCCTTGGCGTCCTCGGCAGCTATGGCGTCCTTGGCGGGGCTGAGCTTCGCCTCGATGGCGTAGTTGCCGTTGATCACCGCGGCGTCGACGTCCGACAGGGCCCGGGGCAACTGCGGGGCCTCCAGCTCGCTGAACTTGAGGTCCTTCGGGTTGTCGGTGATGTCCTTGGGGGTCGCCGCGAAGCCGACGCCTTCCTTCAGCTTGATGACGCCCTTCGCGGCGAGGAGCTGGAGGGCGCGGGCCTCGTTGGTGGTGTCGTTGGGGACCGCGATGGTGGCCCCCTTCTTCAGGTCGGCGAGGTCCTTGACGTTCTTGGAGTAGACGCCGAGCGGCTCCAGGTGGACCGTGGCACCCGGGACGGGCACGATGTCGGTGCCCTTCTTCTTGTTGAAGTCGTCCAGGTACGGCTTGTGCTGGAAGTAGTTGGCGTCGAGCTCGCCCTCCTGGACCGCGGTGTTCGGGGTCACGTACTCCGTGAACTCCTTGACCTCCAGCTCCAGGTCCTCCTTGGCCGCGAGGTTGTCCTTGACGTAGGCGAGGATCTCGCCCTGCGGGGTGGCGGTCGCGGCGACCTTCAGGGGCCCGTCGGAGCCGGAGTCGGAGTCGTCCGCACCGCAGGCGGTGAGGCCGAGGGTGAGGGCTCCGGTGGCGAGGACAGCGGTGGTGATCTTGGCGGTGTTACGCACGAAAAGTGCCTTTCTCCATGGTGCTGGTCCCGGCGGTCTGCGCGGGACGCGTGGGTGGGCGGCGGCGGTGCGGTCGGCACCGCCGGCCGAGGTCAGGGGACCTTGAGGGGGTCCAGTTCGGCGCTCGCCGGAGCGGCGCCGCCGGAGGGCGGCGGGGCGGCCCGCAGCAGGCGCAGTCGGGGCGCGGACCCGGCGCGGCCTGCCCTGCGGTGCAGGGAGCGGGCGGCGAAGTCGCCGGCGAACTGGATGAGGGAGATCACGACGGCGAGCACCGCCACGGTGATCCACATCAGTTCGGTCTCGAAGCGCTGGTAGCCGTAGCGGATGGCGATGTCGCCGAGTCCTCCGGCGCCGACCGTGCCGGCCATCGCGCTGTAGCCGATGAGGGCGACGACGGTGGTGGTGGCACTGGAGATCAGCGAGGGCAGCGACTCGGGGACGAGGACCTTGCGGACCACCGTCCAGGTGTTGCCGCCCATGGACTGCACGGCTTCCACCAGACCGCCGTCCACCTCGCGCACCGCGGTCTCCACCAGGCGGGCGAAGAACGGGATCGCGCCGATCGCCAGCGGGACGATCGCGGCCTCGCGGCCGATGGTGGTGCCGGTGATCGTCCGGGTGAAGCCCATGAGGGCCACCATCAGGATGATGAACGGCATCGAGCGGGCGATGTTGACGACCTGCCCGATCACCTTGTTCACGACGGTGTTCTGGAGGAGGCCGCCCCGGTCGGTGAGGACCAGGAGGACGCCGAGCGGCAGTCCGCCGACCACGGCGATCACCGTGGACCAGCCCACCATGTACAGGGTGTCCCAACACGCCTGCTCCAGCAGCGGCCACATCTCGGACCAGGTCACTTGGCACCTTCCTTCACCAGGGTGGACCGCTCGGTCCGCTCGACGACGTCCACCTGGAGGCCCTGCTCGCGCAGGAAACCGACCGGTACGACGTTGTCCTCGTAGCGGCCGGGCAGTTGGATGCGCATCCGACCGACCTGCTTCCCGGCGACGGTGTCCATCGCGGCGCCGAGGATCGAGATGTCGATGTTGTAGGTGCGGGAGAGCTGCGAGATGACGGGCTGGGTGGCCGCCTCGCCGTGGAAGGTGACGTCCACGACGGTCCGGTCGGGCCCGGTGGCGTCCCCGCTGACGGGGAAGAGGGCGGTGGCGAGTTCGGAGCCGGGGGTGGCGAGCAGTTCGCCGACCGTTCCGGACTCGACGATCTGACCGTGCTCCATCAGGGCGGCGGAGTCGCAGATCGACTTGACGACGTCCATCTCGTGGGTGATGAGCAGGACGGTCAGACCGAGCTGCCGGTTGAGGTCGCGCAGCAGCTGGAGGATGGAACGGGTGGTCTCCGGGTCGAGGGCGCTGGTCGCCTCGTCGGAGAGCAGGACCTTGGGGTCGCCGGCGAGGGCGCGGGCGATGCCGACGCGCTGCTTCTGGCCGCCGGACAGCTGGGCGGGATAGACCCGGGCCTTGTCCGAGAGCCCGACGAGGTCTAGCAGTTCGAGTGCCTTGCGGGAACGTTCCTTGCCGGAGACGCCGAGGATCTCCAACGGCAGTTCGACGTTGTCCTGGACGGTGCGCGTGGACAGCAGGTTGAAGTGCTGGAAGACCATGCCGATCCGGCTGCGGGCGTCGCGCAGGGCCTTGCCCGCGCGGGGACCGCGACCGGCGAGTGCCGTGAGGTCCTGACCGTCGACCGTCACGGTGCCGGCGGTCGGGCGTTCGAGGAGGTTGACGCAGCGGATGAGGGAGGACTTGCCGGCGCCGCTCTGTCCGATGACGCCGTACACCTCTCCTTCCCGTACGTGGAGGTCGACGCCGTCGAGGGCGGTGACCTCGCGACCGCGCGAACGGTAGACCTTGGTGAGGCCCTGGGTGGTGATCACTGGGATTCCGTCACTGTCGAGTGCGCGACGCCGTGGTGGGCGCCGGGCACGGGGCATACGTCTTCAGAACGCGGCACGGTTCTCGTGGTGGCGGTGGTGCGGGGGGAGAAACGTGCGCTCGGGGCAGGCGGGTCCGGCCGACGTGAGGTCGGGGACACGGCTCGACCGTCTCGCTTCGGGGCGCGAGGCTGGTGGTGCGGGGGCCCTCAGAAGGCGCACATTCGACACATACAAGCAGCACCGGGCGTCATCATCGCCTCGGTCGCAAGGGTGCGGCTGCTCGTCGTGGTCATGCGGGCAAGTAAAGCAGACGTCAGGGCGGTGTCCACCCCCTCTGTCCGAATAGCGGACGCTCTTGGACAATCCCTGGACACCCGCCCGTACCCCCGCCAACGCCCGCAACCCCGCCCGTCACCAGCCGGTACGGGACCCTCCGGGCATGCGCGCGTCCCCGGTGCGGCCCGGCGCGCACCCGGCGACTGTGGCCAAGACCACGGTCCGGGGGTGCGGAGCGCGCGACGGGCGCGCCCCGGCGAGCCGGTCGTGCGCGGCGGGGGCGGCGCGGGCCCGCGCCCGGCCGCGTAATAGGGTCACCGCATGCTTGCTGCACTGACGATCGCGACCGCGGTGGCCGCGCTCGTGCTCGCCGCCTGGTGCGGTTTCGCCGCGTACCGCGACCAGCCGACCAAGGACTGGCACTTCATGGGCATGGCCGTGGTGTCGGTCATGGCGCTGGCCCAGCTGGTGATCGGCGTCGTCCAGCTCGCGCGCGGCGAGGAACCGGTGAAGGGCACGGCGATCTTCGTGGGGTACCTGATCGGTTCGGCGTGCTGCGTCCCCGCCGCCGGATTCCTGTCGCTGGCCGAGCGCACCCGCTGGGGTTCGGTGACCGCGGCGGCCGGTGGCGTGGTCCTCGCGGTCCTCCAGGTACGGCTCTACGACATCTGGGGAGGCTGAGGTGGCGGGGACGACCGAGCAGGACGCGCCGAGCGCACGCCGGACGCTGATCAGCGGGCCGGGCACCCTGCTGGTGTGGTTGTACGGGGTGATGGTCGTCGGCGCGGTGTCGCGCTCCGCGGTGCAGATCGCCACCGACTTCGCACGGGCCCCGCTGGCCTACACCCTGTCCGCGATCGCCGGACTGGTGTACGGGTTCATCACCTACTCGTTGGTGCGCGGCGGCGAGCGGGCCCGGCGGGCCGCGCTGGTGTGCTGCGCGGCCGAACTGGCCGGGGTGCTGGTCGTGGGCACCTGGACGCTGGTCGACCCGTCGGCCTTCCCCGACACCACGGTCTGGTCCGAGTACGGGATGGGCTACCTCTTCATCCCGGTACTGCTGCCCCTGACCGCCATGTACTGGCTGCGGCGGGCGCGCACCGCGCCGTCCGCGGCCCCCGGGACGGGCTGAAGACACCCGTTCCGCGGCGGCGGGTGGCCCGCCGCCGCGGAGTCGCTCAGGCCGTGGCGGCCAGCAGGCCCACGGTCTTGGTGAGGGTGACGACGGTGAGCCGGTCGTCGATCTCCCGGGTGCCGACGGGCGCGTACCCGTGCTTGCGGTACAGCCGCAGGTTGCGGTCGGAGCGGTGGCCGGTGAACAGCTCGAAGCGGGTGGCCGTGCCCGCCGCGCCCAACCGTTCCTCGATCGCGGCGAGCAGCCGGCCGCCGAGCCCGTGCCGGCGCATCCGGGGGTGGACGATGAGCTTGCCGATGTGGGCCACGCCCACCGCGTCCACCGTGCCGCGGACCGAGGCCACGACCTCGTCGCCGAGCCGGGCGACCAGGACCAGGCCCGTGCTCAGTTCCGACCGGAGGGACGCCAGCGGTTGGGTGAGCGGCTCGATGGAGTAGTCGCCGTAGAGCTCCGCCTCGCTCTGGTAACACAGGTACTGCAACTTCAGGATCTGTTCGGCGTCCTGCTCCGTCGCCGCAGAGATGGTCACGCTCATGCCCATGTGCGCATGCCTCCCGCTCACCTGCTCCACCGGTTGTCTAACGCACCCTTCCCCGCGGGTCGGGAACCGCAACCTCCGCCGCGAGCATTCTGCGCAGACATCCCAGGCATCGGGAACGTTCCGGCCCCAGGCTCCCCTGTGAGATACCCAACTCCCCTGCGATTTCGCGGTACGTCAGCCGGTCCGGCGAGAGGAAGGCGAGCACCAGCCCACGACAGCGCGCGGGCAGTCGCCGGACCGCGGCGCGCAGGGAGCGACGCAGGTCGGCGGCGAACGCGAGGTCCTCGGGGTCCCCTTGCACCGCGACGGGCAGTCGGGTGCCGCAGGGCAGTTCGCGGCGGGCCGCGCACCGGGCGCGGTGGGCCTCCGCGCGGACGGCGGCACGCAACCAGCGGGCGGGGTCCACCGGCGGCCCGACGGCGTCCAGGTGTTCGAACAGGCGCAACCACACGTCCTGGGTGAGGTCCTCGGACGGGAACCCGGGGCGGTCCGCCTCGGCCGCCACCGCGCGGGCGAGCAACGGGGTGAGGTCATCCACCAACGGGTGCGGACGGGGGGTGGGGTGGCTCATGTGGACCAGGGACGTCGCCGGCCCGGTCCGGGTTGCCGGGGCGGCACCGATTCAGTCGCACGGGGGCCGACGGCTCAGCGGTTGACGAAGTCGGCGCGGGCCAACAGGGCGGTGTCGGGGTGGTCGGTGAAGATCCCGTCGATGCCGGTCGCGAAGTACCGGCGGAAGGCGCCGAAGGCGTCGCCGTAGCCGTCCGGTTCGGTGCCCCTGCGGTACTCGGCGGGGAGGAAGGGGTTCTCGTTGCGCAGGGTGTAGGGGTGCAGGAGCAGTCCGGCGCGGTGGGCGTCGGCGACGAGCGTCGTCGGCGTGGTGAGCCGTCCCGCCGCGTCCCTGGGGATCACCAGGTCGAGGGTGGGGCCGATGCCCCGCGCGTAGGAGGCGATCCAGGCCAGTCCGGACGGGGTGACCAGGTCGGCGGTGGTGCGCGGGTCGCCCCCGACGACGAAGTCCCACGGCCGCGATCCGGCGCCGGCCAGCAGCACGACCCCCGGAGTGTCCACGAGCCGGGCCAACCGCCGGACGCTGCTCGGCTCGAAGGACTGGACGAAGGCGGGCGCGTCGCGGCGGTGGCGACCGTACCGGCGCAGCAACCGGGCGAGCCGTTCCTCCAGCCCGAGGCCGAGTCCGCGGAAGTAGGTGGGGTGTTTGGTCTCGATGTGCAGCCAGACCGGTTCGCCGCGCCGACGGCCGGTGCGGTCGGCCCACTGGAGCACTTCCTCCAGGGTGGGCACTCGCCACCGGCCGTCGTAGAGGGTGTTGTGCGGCCGGTTCGCCGGGATGCGCTCCGTGGCACGCAGGGTCCTCAGTTCGGCGAGCGTGAAGTCCTCGGTGAACCAGCCGGTGATCCGGGTGCCGTCGATGGTCTTGGTCGTCTCGCGGTCCGCGAACTCGGGGTGGTCCGCCACGTCGGTGGTGCCGGTGATGTCGTTCTCGTGGCGGCACACCAGATGGCCGTCCCGGGTGGGGACGATGTCCTGCTCCACGACGTGGGCGCCCAGGTCGACGGCGAACTGGTAGGCGCCGAGGGTGTGTTCGGGACGGTGACCGCTGGCGCCCCGGTGGGCGATGACGGTGGGTACGGGGAGTGCGGCGCCGTCTCCCCTGCGCGATCGCCGGGCGGCCGAGGCGGGCGCCCCCAGGGCCAGTGCCGTTCCCGCAGCCGCCGTTCCCGCAGCCGCCGCGCCGAGGAGCGCCCGCCGACGGGGAGCGGCGCGCCCCGCTCCTGCCCCTCCCGCACCAGCCGTATCAGCCGTATCAGCCGTGGAGTGCGGGCGGTCGGTGCCGTCCGGGCGCGGTGCGTCCGGGGCTCCTGCTCGGGTACCCATCGCGTGCTCCCTCCGACGGGCGCCCTGTCGGTGCGCCCGTCCCGTGTGCGTGGCCGTCGTGTGCGGTGCCGATCGTAGGAGCGGGACGGTGACCGTCGAGGGACCTGCGGTGGAACACCGGTCGGACCGGAGCGGTACGGCCCGTGGCGCACCCCCGCCGACCGAAGGACCCTGCGTTACGTTTGATCGACACCGCGTGACCATTTCGTAAACCCGATGTGCGCGGGACGGTGACGCGCGAGTATCGTCCTTCACCTGCACGGACTGCTCGCGGATTCCGTGACCGGCGCACCCAAGAATCCCGACCCCGGAGGGCCCGTTGTCCCGTTTCGCGCTCATCAAGGCAGTGCTCGGACCGATCATGCGCCTGATCTTCCGGCTCCGGGTGGAGGGCGCTCAGCACATTCCGGGCACGGGACCGGTCATCCTGGCGGGCAATCACCTGACCTTCATCGACTCGATGATCCTGCCGCTCGTCTGTGACCGTCAGGTGGTCTTCATCGGCAAGGACGAGTACGTCACGGGCAAGGGCCTCAAGGGCCGTGCGATGGCGTGGTTCTTCACGGGCGTCGGCATGGTTCCGGTGGACCGCGACGGCGCCCGGGGCGGGGTGGCCGCCCTGATGACGGGGCGTCGCATCCTGGAGGACGGCCGGATGTTCGGCATCTACCCGGAGGGCACCCGCTCCCCCGACGGCCGGTTGTACCGGGGTCGCACGGGCATCGCCCGGCTCACCCTGATGACCGGGGCGCCCGTGGTGCCGTTCGCCATGATCGGCACCGACAAGCTCCAGCCCGGCGGCCGGGGCATCCCGCACCCGGGCAAGGTCACCGTCCGGTTCGGCGAGCCGATGGAGTTCTCCCGGTACGAGGGCATGGACCGCGACCGGTACGTGCTGCGGGCCGTCACCGACTCGGTGATGACGGAGGTCATGCAGCTGTCCGGGCAGGAGTACGTGGACGTGTACGCCACCAAGGCGAAAGCGGCGTAAGCGCACGCGGGCGACTCCGGCTGCTACGGCCGGGTGGCCCGTAGCGGGCCGGCGTGACGACGGGCCCAGCGGCCCCGGTGGGCCCGGGCCAGCTCGGCGGCGCGGGCCGCCGCCGGGGCCGGCACCCGATGGGCCTCCAGCGCGGTCAGGGCCTCCCCCGTCCGCCGGACGAACCGGGCGCCGACGGCGGTCAGTCGGCCGCTCCCGAGCAGGGTGGCGTTGGCCTCCCGGGTGACGTCCCGCCAGCGGGCGAACTCGATCCAGGCGCGGTGCCGTGCCTCCGCTTCGGCAGCGGCTTCGAGCTGCCGCAGCCAGAACCGGGCGACGCCGAGGTGCGCGTACACGCCGTGCAGCAGACCGACGAGCGGGCGGGGGTCGTCCCGCCAGGGGGCGTAGAAGAGTTCCCCGGGGCGCTCGTCGATGAGGTCGAACAGGTGGGTGAGGGCGGCGAGCTTGTTGTGCTGGGCTTCGTGGACCAGGTCCACCGCGAGGCCGAGCACCGAGCGGGGCGCGGACATGCCGGTGCACCCGAAGGTCTCGTTGGAACTGCCGCTCAGATCGCGGGAGTCGGGCGCGAGTACCGGGACGACGGCCCGGAACACGGCCGCCACCTCCGCCAGCGGCTGTGGATGGACGCCGTGCAACAGCTGCCAGGCACCGGTGAACGTCCGCTGCCAGTGGGCCCGTTCCCCGGGGGTCAGCCGGCCGGTTCCCGGGGAGGCGGGGAAGCAGTCCGGGTCGAGGTCGTCGAGGAGCAACGGCGGGCCCCCGGCCGATGCCGCGAGGGGGTGGAGGGCGAGCCAGCCCGTGCCGCCGGGCTCCGGGTCGGCCGGCGGTTCGGGGGTCGGGGTGCCGGGCACCAGCACGGGCACGCTGACGCTGCGGCCGGCGACGGTCACGGTCGCCCCGCGCGGCCCGGTGCGCACCCGCGCCGACTGTCCGGGGGCGGCGTCCCCGAACTGGGCCGCGCCGAGGGAGGGCAGCAGCACCCGGCCGTGCCGCAGCGGGAGCGACACCTCGGTGGACAGCCCCGCGCGCAGGGCCGCCACCGCGGCGGCGGCGAGCAACCGGTCCGGTCCGCCGACGGTGGCGGCGGCCGGGTCCAGCAGGGTGTTGAGGGCGCGCAGTTGGGCCGGCCCGAAGGAGGGGTGGGTGAGCGTCTCGCGTACCGCCCCGGGGGCCGCCCGGTGCACCGCGGCCAGCAGCGACCAGGCGTCGCGGGCGGTCCGTGCGGTCGGCCCGCCGTGCCGTTCGGCGTGCGCCACCACCTCGCGGGCCAGGAGCAGCCGACGGCTGTACTGGCCGCGGCGCAGGAGTTCGACGGCTTCCGGCCCGCCGCCGCCGAGGGCGATCCGGTCGAAGAGCGCTCCGCTCACCCGGTGTCGGGGGGTGCTCATGCCGCCCCCGTCGGGGCCGGTGC
The DNA here is from genome assembly GCF_042724695.1 of Streptomyces sp. NPDC127068. NCBI lineage: Bacteria > Bacillati > Actinomycetota > Actinomycetes > Kitasatosporales > Streptomycetaceae > Streptomyces > Streptomyces sp. NPDC127068. The sequence goes on from NZ_JBHXEN010000006.1 coordinate 17,366, forward strand.
CGGACGGGCCAGCAGCCGTCCCAGGTCCTGGGTCAGTCGACGGCCGACGTGGGCGATGAGGGACGCGAGGTCGGGGCAGTAGACGCTGGGGTTGGCGAAGTGCGTGCCGTCGGCCCGGTAGCGGTGGGTGACGTGGCCGCCGCCGCAGACGCGGTGCAGCGGGCAGGCCCGGCAGGTCGCCGACAGCCCGGCGAGCCCGGGGCCCGGCACGGCGGCAGGGGCGGGGGCGCCGGGCGGCGGGCGGCTCCCGGCGGGGTGCAGGGCGCGGTCGAAGGGGTCGCGCAGGACGTGCAGTCCGGTGGTGATGGCGCCGGGGTAGGTGGTGCGCAGGGTCGCGTCCCGGCCGATGGCGCCGTCGGTCTCCACCACGGCGTAACCGACGGGGGCGAGCCCGAGCCCTTCCGTCTCGGCCCGCCCGCCCAACAGCAGGGCGACCAGGTCGTCGAGCAGTCTGATCCGGGTCTCCCGCACGGGCGCGTCGAACCACACGTCGAACACCGCGGCCAGCCAGTCGGCGTAGGGCGTGGCCGGGGAGCCGGGGAGGCGGCCCGGTGGGGGCTGGGACCAGTTCCCGTGGGGCAGCAGGAAGTCGATGACGGGCGGCGCGTAGCCCAGCAGGTGGCGGTAGGTGGCGAGCGGGTCGTTGCGCGGGTCGATGACGCACAGCAGCCCCCCGAACAGGTGGCGGTGGGGCCCCTCGGTGAGGCGCCGCAGGGCGGCGGCGACCTCGGTGTGGCTGCCGCGGCCGTTCGCCCGGCGCCGGTGCCGGTCGTGGCCGGCCGCGTCGCCGTCGAGGCTGACGCCGACCCGGACGTCCAGTTCGGCGAAGAGCGCCAGGTACCGCTCGTCCAGGCCGAGGCCGTTGGTCTGCACGGCGATGTCGACGCGTTCCACCGGGACCGCGTCGAGGGCCCGGCGCAGGGCGCGGACCGCGCGGCCCAGCCCGGCGGGGCCCATCAGCAGGGGTTCACCGCCGTGCAGGACGACCTTCACCGCGGACAGGCCGTGGGTGGTGGCGTGTTCGGCGATCCGGGCGGCGGTGCGGTCGAGCACCGCGGGTGACATCGTCCTCGGCTGCCCGCGCCAACTCTGGTCGGCGCCCTCGTACATGTAGCAGTAGTCGCAGGCGAGGTCACAACGGCTGTGGATCTTGAGGATGAAGGAGTGGAAGGGCACCGTCGGGGCGGGACCCTCGGGAGCGGCACCGGTGAGGACGGCCGCGTCCCGCACCCGGGTCCCCCTCGCCCCCGGTTCGTCGGACCGGGCCGGATTCGCGTCGCGCACGGTGCGTGCACCCCTCAGGACGGTCGTGCCGGGCCGTGCTCCGACCGAAGCACAGAAAGCCCACTCAGTATTTTCAGCGGCCCTCGCGATCGTCAAGAAGGCGAATCGGCCGTCCTGTCCCGTTGCCGCCCCACCACTGGCCCGCCGGGTCGCCGGGGGTCCGCCCGGGGCGTTTGCTCGGGCGACGTCCGCACCGGCCGACGGACGCCCCGGCGCCGCCCGGGCGCAGCCGCCACCGGGCCCGGGAGCTCCTGCGGCGGCGGCTCGCTGAGGGGCGCCCCGAGATGCCGAAACCTGGTCGCTGACTGGGGGAGATGGCTACCATGTCCTTGCGTGCGTCCGCCCGTCCAGCACCCCGCACAGCCACGCACCCGCACACCCGCTCCACCGCACCCCACCGGTACGCGACGCGCATCCGTACGCGAACCGCCCCGCACCACCAGTTCCGCGGCACGGGCCGTCCCGCAGACGAGAAGGGTGGACGATCCCCACATGGCCGATCCGGCCGAGGTGCTAGACGACCTCGAATCCCTGTTGGTGGACCTCTCCGAACTGCCCTTCGAGACGGTGTCGGAGCTACCCGACTCCGCCCTCGGCTGCGCCCTGCGCAGACTCCACGAGGCCGTGCGGACCCCGGACCGCATGTTCGCCTCCCAGTACCAGGATTCCCTGTAGCGTCCCGGCCGGCGGACCCGGCAGGCGCCGGCCCCTCCGGGGCCGCGTCCGAGCCGAGCGGGGAGGACCCGGGTTCGGCAGCCCAGAAGTGGAGCGACCCCCATGGCAGTTGAGGCCGACACCGACATCCGCCCGCGCGTCACCCTGTTCTGTTCCCCGGCCGAGAACATCGGGCAGACCACGACGGTCCTCAACACCGCGCTGATCCTCGCGGAGGCCGGCCGCCGGGTCCTCGTCGTCGATCACGGCGCCGCCGGGATCGGTGCCGCCCGCTACCTCGGTGCGCTGCCCGGGCACCGACGCGAGACGCCACCGGCCGAGGACCGCGTGCCCGGCACCGACCTGCCCCGGCCCACCGTGTGGTTCCTCGCCCCGCAGGGACGGCCGGTCCGGCTGGACCTGCTCAGCGCGCGGCGCCCGGCCGACCTCGCCGACCTCCCGGTGCGACAGGGCGGCACGGCCGCGGGCCGCGCCTCCTTCGCGGAGTACGACGACGTGCTCATCGACGCGCCCGTCCCGCGGTCCGCCGACGACCGGGCCGTCCTCGCGCCCCTGCCGCACGTCCTCGCCGTCTGCTTCACCCTCAACTCCTGGCTCATCGAGAGCGCGGCGACCCTCGCCCGCGCACTGCGCAAACGGGCCGCCGGACGGCTGGGGGTGCTGGCCGTCGGGCTCAAGGCGGACAGCAGGACCAACGACCAGCTCCGCATCGCCCGCGCCCTCATCCGGGACTCCTTCGAGGGATTCAGCGACGGAGCCGGCGCCCACTACGTCGAGTTCCCCTACGACCCGCTCTACACCCAGTCCGACACCCTCGCCGTCTACGAGGAACGGCCCGCGCCGAGTGGCGACGACACGGTGGCGGGCGGCGAAGGGCTGCGTCCCGGCTTCCTCCGGCTCGCCGACGAACTCTCCCGGTCCCGCCCCGTGGAGCTGCGCCGGGTCACCCTGCTGCACACGCCCCGGCACCTGGCCTGGGCGGAGTGGATCGAGACCCAGCTCCAGGCCCGGGGCGTGCGGGTGCGCCGCTCCGGCTACGGGCTCTACAAGGGCGAACCGCCGCTCCCCGGCGGGATGCTGGTGGCGCTGTCGCCGCTCGGGGTGGCCCCGGAACAGACGGACCTGCTCGCCACCCTGTCCCACCCCGACGTCCGCATGGTGCTCGTCGACGAGGAGCCCCTGCCGCGCGGGCTGTCCCACCACGAACAGATCGTGCTGCGCCGACTGACCGAACCGGAGGCCCTGCTACGGCTGCGGCGCGGACTACGACTGCCGCCGGCGGGCGAACTCCCGGTGGCGCTCAGCCGGTTCCCGAAGCTGCCGCCGTGCAACAACCTGCACCCGCGCAACCCGGACTTCGTCGGTCGGGACGAGGTCTTCGAGGGGATCAGGTCGATGCTGGCCGCCGCCGAACGGGCCCAGGGCCACGGCGTGCTGAGCGGGTCGCCCGGCATCGGCAAGAGCCAACTCGCCCTGGAGTACTGCCACCGCTTCCCCGGCGACCACGAGGTGGTGTGGTGGGTGCGCGCGGACAGCGCGGGGGCGGCCCGGCGCAGCCTCACCCGGCTCGCCGAACGCCTCGGGGTGCCCACCGTCGGGGACGTGCCCCGCCGGGTGATCGAACACCTGCGCTCCGCCGCCGTGGGTCCCTGGCTGCTGATCTACGACGACGTGCGGGACCCGGAGATCCTGTTCGACACCCATCTGGTTCCGCGCGGCGGCGACGGCGGCCACGTGCTGCTCACCGCCCGCCGCTCGGTCGGGCTGTCCGTTCCGCACCAACTGGACGTGCCCGCCTTCTCGGAGGTGGAGAGCCGGGCCCTGTTGACCACCCGGGTGCGGGGCCTGACCACGGAGCACGCCGAACGGCTCAGCCGGACCGTCGCCCACGTTCCGCTGCGGGTCAAGCTGGCCGCGGCCTGGGTGGAGGTGCGCACGGCCCTGCTGACCTCCTTGAACCGGCCGCGCAAGGACGCCGTCGACAAGGCCGTCGCCGAGTTCGCGGACGCGTTCGTGTCCCAACAACAGGAACTGCTGGCGCTGCACAAGGAGGTCTCCCCGTCCCGGGTGGTGCTGGAGGTGGCGCTGCGCGCGCTGCGCCAGTCCCCCGGCTCCGAGGCGTGGGGGCACGAACGCGGCGACAGCACCGTCACCCGCTGGTTGCTGGAGTGCTGCGCCCTGCTCACCGGCCCGGGCGCCAGCCTGCAACTGCTGCGGTCCCCGCAGATGCAGACCGCGCTCGCCCGGCGCACCGCCGAGGTGAACGGCGACACGCCGGACACCGCGATCAGCGACGAGCTGATGGTCGACGTGGCCCTGTGGGCGATGGCCCGCTACGGCCTGATCGAGGTCGACTTCGCCCGGCAGGAGCGTCCGGTCCGGCAGCACCAGGTGCTGCGCGACGCGGTGTTGGAGCGGATGAGCGCCGCCGAGCGCCAGCAGCGCGAACACGAACTGCGGGCCGTGGTCGCCGGATTCACCCAGGCGGAGCCCCGGGGACGGGCCCTCGCCGAGTTCAGCGACCAGCAGGCCCGCCAGCTCACCGCGCTGCGGATCTGGGAGGACCCGCGCCCCGAGGTCCGCAGGCGGCTCAACGAGCACCTGGGGAACCTCGCGAGGACCCGTGACGAGCTGCGGCTGCGGGAGGTCCTGGAACTGGGCGGCCGGGCCCACAAGCACTGGCAGGAGGACGAGCCGTCCGCGGAGTACCTCCGGCTGCACACGGTGATGGCCTCGGCGCTGCGCGTCCTCGGGGAGTACGCGGAGGCGTCCCGACACGCACGGATCGCCCTGCGCGGCTACCGCTCCGCGTTCGGCGTGAACCACCCGCGGACCCTGCTCTCCGCGGACGCGTACGGGGCACTGCTCCGCGCCGACGGGCACTTCGCGGACGCCCTCACCCAGGGCAACCACGTCTACCAGCGGATGCGGGAACTCCTCGGCCCGGACCACCGGACCACCGCACAGGCCGAACACAACCTCGCGCTGTGCGAGGCGCTGATGGGCAACGTGGCCTCCGCCCTCGACCGGCTCCAGGGCCAGTTGAACCGGCGGCGGGCCATCGGCGGGCCCGACGACCCCGCCGCCTGGACGGTCCTCGTGCCCCTGGCCGCCGCCCAACGGGCACTCGGGCAGGACCGGGAGTCGTACGACCTGCTCAAGCAGTTCGTGAGCCGCAAGAGCGGGGAGGCCGGGACGGGCATCCCCTACTCGGAGATGGCGCGGGTGGAGACCGGACTGGCGGTGTGCGAACGGCGGCTCGGCAATCCGACGGGTGCCTGGGAACGCGACGGCCGGGTCCTGCGGGAGTGCCTGCGGCTGTTCGGGGCGTCGAGCCCCGTCACCGTGCGCACCCGGTTCAGCTTCGCCAGCGACCTGCACGCCCTCGGTCGTCACGAGGCGGCGCTGGAGCAGTCCGCGCTGTGCCTGAAGGCCCTGGACAGCAGCATGGGCACGGACCACCCGTACACCCATCTGGCACGCATCCGGCACGCCGTGCACGAGCGCGCGGCGGGGCGGGTGGCCGCCGCACTGGAGTGGGGCGGCCATGCGTACCGACGGCTGGAGGCCCGGCTCGGCGCCACCCATCCGTGGACCCTGGCCGCCGCTTCCGGGCTCGCCGGGACGCTCGTCGCGGACGGCGCCTACGACGACGCGGAGTGGCTGGAGGAACAGGCCCTGGACGGCTTCGAGGAACTGCGCATGACCCAGCACCCCTCCCGTGCGCTGATCGCCGCCAACCTGGTGGACACCCGCGCCCACCTGGACACGGGCCGGCCCGCGCCCGGGGTGCGGCGCGGGGACGTCGATCTGGAGCTGCCCGGTGTCTGACGCGGGCGGCCCGGAATCCGGGTGGGGATCGGCGCGGGAACGCGACACGACGGGGCAGGGGGGCGTCCGACGCGCGAGCGGGGCGGCGGACGGGAACCCGACGGCACGAGGGAGTGACGGCACGTGAGTGGGGACCACCGACCGGACGAACGGCAGAGCGCCGAACTCGTCCCGCTGTACGCGGAGCACTGGCGCCGGGCGCCGTTCGAGGAGATCAGCGACCGCTGCACGAGTGCGGTGGCGGGGTGCGCCGCCCTGCGGTCGCTCAGCTACTTCAACAACGGCGTCGTCGACTTCGTCATCCGTCCCGCCGACGCCCCGCCGCTGCCCGGCGGCCGGGAGCTGGACCTACCGATCGATGTGGAGAGCCGCCCCGGACACCAACTGGTGCTGAGCATGGAGACCTTCGACAAGGCGCTCGGGCCGCTGCTCACCGGTGCGCTGATGCGGACGGTGGTGGCCACCCCGACGGGCGGGCTGTACTGCGGCCGGGTCAAGGAGCAGCAGCACATCGTGGGCATCACCCTGCGCGGGGACGGGGTGGACGCCATGGACCGCACCCTCAACGAACTGGTGACCGACATCCGGGTCCATGTGCTGAACCGGTCGGCGGAGAACCCCGGCGGGGTGCCCGAGCAGCCTTACCACTCCCCGGACGGTTCCCAGGAGTTGCACTTCACCGCCGGCAGCCGGGTGGACGAGCCATTGGTGGCGCGGCTGCGCGGGCTGTGGCAGCGCCATCTGAACCCGGTGGACCTCCAGTACCTGGCGTACTACGAGAACTGGCACCTGGCGTGCGTGGGCGACGCGTTCGACGACACCCGGATAGGCAAGCGGTTCCTGAACATCAAACCGTCGGCGCGGCGCCGCAAGTACCGGGACGTGGCCGACCAGTTGCGCGACGACATCGCCCGGCTGCGGGACATGCTCCAGCTGGTCAGCCGGGAGCCGATGAACCGGTTGGTGCTGGACGTGGAGGAGGGGGCGGTCTACTTCCACTGGCTGCCCGGCGGGCGCAGCGGTGACTTCCTGTGCGGGGTCACCCTCGACCAGCACGAGGTGGGCAACGCCGAGCGGCGGCTGCGCGAGGTGCTCAGTGAGCTGCCGCGGAAGGTGCCGCGCCCCCGTTCCGTCCGTTGGTGACGAGCCCGAGCACGGCCGACTGCACCCGTTCGGCCAGGCTGCTCAGGACCTCGGCGACCTGACTGCTGCGCAGTTCCCGGGTGCCGCGGTCGGGGTCGGCGGGGCCGGGCGGCAGGGTCTCCGGCCTGATCTCGGGCAGCACCTCCACGGTGATCTCGAAGCTGCGGCACAGTACGAAGAGGCTGTTGCGCTCGTCGTCGGTGGGTTCGCCGTCCCCGCCGGCGACGGTGGTGAGCCAGTCGCCGACGCCGTCGCGGAAGGCCCGGAGCAGCATCCGTACGAGGGTGGTGACGCCGATCGCCTGGAACTGCGGGGCGGAGAAGGTGACGCGTTGCGGGCGCCCGTCCGGCGGGGCCATGCCGGCGGCGTCCACGCCGAGCGAGCGGCGCAGGTCCGTGGGCTCCCCCATGAGCAGGTCGAGGGCTTCGGCGGCCTCGGCGAACAGTCGCCGCACGGGTTGCGGGAGTTCGTCGCGGAGCGGGTCCGCGGCGGGGCGGCGGTCCGGGGTGAGGGCCAACCGTTCGAGGCGGGAGTCGAGTTGTTCGATGCGCTCCAGGGTGCCGGTCTGCTGGGCGGTGACCCGACCGAGGCGGGCCCGCACCTGGTCGAGGGTGCTCTCGCGTTGGGCGGACTCCAGCCGCCGGGCCAACACCTCTACGGCGTGGTCGAGTTGTTCGCCGAACCCGCTGTCGGTGACGACCACGGGCGCGGTGCGGGTGGTCTCCGCGATGCGGTCGCGCATCCTCCGGGAGACGTAGCCGTTGGCGACGACGAGGATCTCGCACTCCCCGCGGGGGAAGGCGCCGTGCGCGGCCCGGGTCACGCGGCCGATCCGTTCGACGTCGTGCGGCTCCAGTACGGAGCGGGAGGGCAGCACGCCGAGGACGGCACCGGCGCCCACCCGTACCCAGTAGGCGATCTCCCGGGTGCTCGGAAGCGGGGGGTCGCCCAGCTCCGGGGGCTGGGCCTCGCGCCGCCACTGGCCCTGGGCGAGGGAGCGTTCGACGGTGCGCAGGACGTCGACCCCGGCCCGCTGTTCGTACAGGTGGCGGACGGCCTCGTGGACCCGGGGCACGTCCACGAGGGTCTCGCTGTCGGTCGTGTCGGTGTCGACGGCTGCGTCCGCCGCGTCGGTGGGGGCTTCGGCGGCGCCTGGTGGGCCGGTCGCGCTGTCCGGTGGGGTGGCGGTGGCGGCGATCCGGCTGGCCAGGGCGTCCCGGGCGAGTTGCCACGCCTGGCGGCAGATCTTGAGGATCTCCCGGGGCACGCCGTTCGACAGCTCGGCGACCTCCGCGACGGCGTCGGGAGCGAAGGGCGCCGTGACGACGTCTCCGGTGTCGTCGTCGGTGGGCGGCACCACGGTCTGGTAGTCGGCGGGTTCAGTGGGCAGGGTGCCCGCTGCGTCTGCCGCAACTGCTGCGTCTGCTGTGCCCTCGGGGGCGCGGGCGAGGCCCGACTGCGGGTCCTCGCCCGGGCGGTCGGTGGCGGTCGGCCCGTCGTGCACACCGCTGACCCGTAGGTAGCCGCTGATCAGCCGGGCCGTCTCGGTCTCGTCGAGTCCGGTGGGCCAGATCTGGAGCACCCGCTCGTGCAGCCCCTGGGGCATCCGGCTCCAGGGCTCGGGCTGGATGCACATGACCAGCAGCCCGTCCTGGTTGACATAGGTGTTGACGAGTTTCTCGAAACCGTTCATGAACTCGCTGCGGTCGCGCTGGGGCCAGCTCAGCACGGTTTCCAGCGCATCGATGACGAGGACGTACCGCTGCCCTACGCGGCCGTGGAGGAAGCTGAACACGCAGAGCGCGTCGAACACCGCCTCGGTGCTGTCGATGGCGCCCCCGATGCCCCGGTCGCGCAGGGCCTGGCTGGGCTCCTCCGCGGTCAGCCAGTCCCACACCTCCCGTTTGAAGTCCCCCTCCAGGAGCAGGGAGAGCCCCACGGCGAACTTGCGGTGGTCGACGGCGACCCGCAGGTGTTCGCGCAGGTGCCGGTGCATCAGTTCCTTGTCGATCCCGAACGCCTGGATGACCTTGCGCGGGTCGAAGGTGCCGTCGCTCAGTCCGGCGATCACGGCCTGGTGCTGGGGCCCGATGTGGAGTTCGGCCGCGTCCGAGCTGCGCAGGAGTTCCACCACCACGTTGGCGTAGTACGCGGACACCACCCGTTCGAACGCGATGCGGGCCTCGGTGTCGTCGCGCAGGCTCAGCATGCGGTTGCGGTAGACCACCCCGAGGTCGAGGGTCGGCTGGTTGATCACCCACAGCGGGACCGAGGCGTCGGCCCGGATCGCCGCGGTCACCTCGCGCGCCATGTGGCTCTTGCCGACCCCGAAGTCCCCGACCAGGGCGACCGCCCGTCCGAGGTCACCACCGGGTCCGGGGCGTTCGAGGTAGTCCGCGACCTGGCGGCGCAGCCGGGTCAGCTCGTCCGTGACGATCGTCGGGTACCGCTTGGGCGGTCGGGCGCCCATGCGCACCGCGTCGGCGAACCCGCCCAACTGCACGACCGGGCTGAAGGGAAAGGGGTTGTCGTTGCGCAGGAAGGTGTCGGTCTGGCTCATCTCGGTGGTCCTCCCGGGGGGCCGTGCGGTCGGCTTCAGAACTCCAGGTCCGGCAGATCGTCCGAGTCCCGGCGTTCGGCGAAGCGGAGCAGTCGATTCATCCTCACCGCCGCTTCCCGATTCCGAATAGCCTCGTCCGACATGTCGTACAGGAATCCCTGTAGTTGTCTGACATTTCTGTACAGATGCCGCCCTGGGCGGTTCTGAATGACTTCCTCCGCAAAGGTAATGCTGTCCCCCGGAAGTCCATCCACCACTGTACGGCGTGTAATGAACACATCCCAGTCCTCGGCGTTCACTGACCCCAACTCCAGGAGGGTGAGGTGGGGTTGGTGCACACCCTCGAACTCTTCCTTCAGCTCTTCCCGGAGCGTGGTGTGCGAGGTCTCCAGGAAGAAGACAATGGACGGTTGGGCCCAGCTGTGGAAACTGCTGACGAACTGCGTCGTCAATCCGGAATCCAGCCATCTCATATCGGGCACGATGATCAGAAGAATGCGGCGGACGAAGTTGAGTCGGCGGCTGATGTCCTCATAGAGGTATGACAGATCATCGGCCTGCGTACGACGCTCGTCGAAACCCTGCCAGAATTCCTCGTCGGCCCTGAGCCTTTCCAATACACGGTCGGCGATCTTCCGGTTGAGTTCGTCGACACCGCTTCGGCGGCCGTTCCGCCTGCTGAATCCGTTGTCGGCGTTGCGGAATCCGCCCACGGCGATTATCTCCACGCCCGGATAGCCGTCACGCGGTAGCCAGAGCCCCGAGGCGCCCTGTGACGGCCCGGCGTCGTGCTGCCCCGTGTCGGACGGACCGTCGGGGGGCAGCCCGGCCGTGGTCGGGGCGAGCCGCCTGGCCAGGTCGTCCACGCACCGGTTGATCAGCGAGGTCTTTCCGGTGCCCGCGGCACCGCTGGCGACCACGACGTGCCCGTGGTTGCCGGCGTCGGCCAGCACCACCGGGTCCGGTCCCCGTTCCACGAAGTGCTTGAACAGTGCCTCCGTGTGGTCGACCGGCACCCACAGGTCCGCGTGGCCCCGGATCCACCAGGGTGTGAGCGGGGCGTCGGCCTCCCAGCGGACCAGGTCGCGGCGCCCGGGGCGCTCGTAGGTCACGGGTACCCCGAAGGGGTTGAACGACTCCCCGTCCTGCGGCGGACGCCGGCGTTCCGGCTCCTCGTACGGGCTCATCGGCCGTCACCCCCTCCTTCGGATCGTCCCCAGCGCCGTCGTAGCGCACGCGTCCCGGCCGACCACAGGCGCAGCGCGCCCCGGCCGGTGCGGCGCAGGTGCCACACGGCGAACGAGGCGTTCACCCCCTCGACACCGGCCACCGCGTCGGCGAGCAGTCCGCGTTGCCGGGTGGCCTCGGCACGCAACTCCTGGGCGCCGAGCGGGTGGAAGCCCCCGGCGCCGGCGCGCACCGAGGTGGCCGGTGCGTCGGACAGCGGGAGTTCCACGGCGAGGCGCTGCGCGTGTCGGCGGCGGCTCCCGGTGTCCCGCAGTCCGCGTAGTGCGGTGGCGAGTTCCGCTCGGCAGCGGGCCACTTCCTCGTGCGGGGTGGCCGCCCCGGTCTGCCAGCCGGCGAGGTAGGACTCGGCGGCGTAGGAGTAGGCGTGCACCGCGGCGGCCAGGGCCTCGTCGCGCTGTCGACGGTAGGTGGCGCCCCGTTCGACCGCGCTGCCCAGCAGGGTGAACGCGGCGGCGACGGCGGCGAGCAGCAGTCCGGTGCCCAGCGCCCCGGGGCTGTCGCCGCCGCCCTTGTCGGGTGCGTCCCCGCGGGCCGCCATGACCGTCCGGCACACCCGTCGGAAGTCGTCCGGCTGCCGGTCCGCCCACTGGGCGACGGTGACTTCGCCGTCGGCGCCCGGACCGGTGCGCAGCTCTTCGGCCGCCCCGGGCACGGCGGTGGCGACGCCCAGCCGCACGGCGGCTTCGGCGACGTCCGACCGGCGGTCGTCGGCCAGGCAGTAGACGCGGTGCAGGTCGTCCTCGCGGCTGTCGGCGCGGGCGGTCTGCGGGGGTGTCAGGGCGAGGGCGGCGCCGGCCAGGAGCAGGGTGGCGACGGCGGCGCGGAACGCGGCGGGACGGCGTGCTGCGCCCGGGTTCGTCATGGGTTCCCGTCCGGTCAGGGCCGCGCGGTGTCGGTGGCCGGCAGGGTGGGGGCGGGCGGGTCCGGGGGCGCGGGGGTCGCCGTCCGGTCCGTGCCGTGCTCGTCGGTGGCCGACCGGTGGACCGCGCGCGTGCGGTGGGGGTCGGCGGGGTCGGACGGGGGCGGGCCGGCCGGGTGTTCCAGCGGTTCGTCGTCGGTACCCGGCCGTAGGGTGCGCTGGTGCTCGGGCGGGGGACCCTCGGGGGCGCGTCGGTCGACGCGGTCCCGGTGGGCGTGCCAGCCGCGGTTGGACGCGTAGTGCAGGGTGTTGATGGTGAGGATGGCCGGCCCGACGATGGCCACCGTGCCCGGGAAGTCGGGTTCCAGGGCGAGGGCGAGGATGATCGCGGTGATGCCGTTCTGCTGGCCGAGCCCGAGGTGGACCCGGTCGGACCGGTTCAGCCCCCGGAAGAGCAACGGCGCGACGAGCAGCCCGATCAGGGCCTGCGCCGCGAACGCCGCGAGACCGAGGGCCAGGCCGCGCCACGGGGAGACGCCATGGGCGAGGAGCAGTCCGAGGACCAGCGCGGCGAGGACGAACGCGACCGAGACCGCGTGGTTGATCAGGGCCGTGTGGCGGCCGGTGCGGACGACGAGGCCGAGCACCGCGACGGCGAGCATGAGCATGGTCTGGGCGGCCACCACCAGCACCGCGGTGACCAGGAGCAGGCAGAGCAGGTCCCGCAGACCGGAGGGTCCCGGGAACGGTACCGGGGTCGCCCCTCCCTCCGGGGCGGGGGGCCGTCCGGACCGGGCGCGTGCGCGCTCCAGGGCGCGGCGCCACAGCAGTCCGGGGAGGTACCACAGGCCCACGGCGGCGGCGAGCAGCAACAGGTTCCCGCCGAGGCCGGCCGCGTAGGCGCCCGCCCCGTCCCCGACGGGCCCGGTGCCCGGGGAGCCCGAGCGGCCGGCGAGGCGGAAGGCGAGGACGGAGAAGTAGAGGGTGAGCAGGACGGTCACCGGGTCGTCGAAGGACGCCCAGACGGAGAGCAGGTTCTTGGCCCGCGGCGACATGCGACTGCTGCGGCTCATCGCGGCCACCGACAGCGGGTCGATCTGGGCGACGGCGATGCCGAGGACCAGGTACTCCGGTTCCTGGAAGGCGGCGACCATGACGGCCGCGATGAGGGCCGACTTGAGCAGGACGCCCAGGGTCACGGTGAGGACGAGGGCCCGCAGGTCGCGGCGGACCTCCCGGAGGTCGATCTCGTGGGTGCTGCCGTAGAGGCCGAGGGCGAGGAGGAGTCCGGCGAGCAGCGGGTACCAGGTCGCGTCGGTGAGCGCACGGGACCCGGTGAGGTGCCCGGTGGCGACCCCGACGGCCACGGCACCGGACGCGGCCAGGAGGACTCCGGGCAGGGCGCGCGGTTCCACGCGGCGTAAGAGGCGCTTCCTCACGAGTGGTTCCCCCGTTCCTCGTGCACGATGCGGTCGTACCGGATCAGCCCGTACCCGTGGAACCCGTGGGACGGGACCGGAACGGGAACGCGCCGGGCGGGTCGGGCGGTGCCGATCCGCGGCCGGTCGGGAGCGGACGCCGTCGGTGCGGGCGCCTCATCATGCCGCACACGGGATGCGCCACGCCCGGCTTCCGCAACTTCCCCCGCTTCCGCGTCACGGTGTCCCCTCCCCCGGCGTCGCCCCGTTCCAACATGCCCCCTGGGCCCGCGATTCTCAAGGGGCGCCGGGTCCGCGGCGGCCGACCGCCGGAGCCCACCACGGCCTGCGTCCGGCGCGTGGCGGGTCACGGGCCGGGCGTCGTCAGTGCCGTGCGCCCCCGGGCGATTCGGCTTGGGGGATACGACTCGGGCGTTTCGACTCCGGGCGTTTCGGCTCCCGAGACCGGACACCGGGCCGGCTCCCGTGTGGGGGCCGGCCCGGTGTCACCCGTCGGGGTGATGGGGCGGTTGCGTGCCGGTCAGGAGTGCGCCGGCGCCTTCACCGGTTCGTCGGCGGGGGCGGCGCCCTCCAGTTGCTGGCCCCGGAGCATGAACCAGGCGGCCACCGCAGTGACGAGGAGCACCACGGCTCCGATGCCGGCGGCGAGTTGCATGCCGTCCACGAAGGCCGACTGCGCCGCCGACACCAGGGCGTCGGCCTGTGACGGCGGCAGGGCCCGCGCCACGTCGACGGCACCGCCCAGGGACTCCTGGGCCGCGGCGGCGACCTCGGGCGGGGTGTCGGCGGGGATCGGGAAGCCCCGGTAGACACCGGTCAGGATCGAGCCGAGCAGGGCGATGCCGAGGGCGGCGCCCAGTTCGTAGGCGGTTTCGGAGACCGCCGAGGCGGAGCCCGCGCGTTCCTTGGGGACGCTGGAGAGGATGACGTCCGCGGTGACGCTGAACGCGAAGCCCGCGCCCGCGCCGACGACCAGGAGCACCACACCGAGCACCGGGTAGCCGGTGGACTGGCCGAGGGCCGTCAGCGCGGCGAGCGCCAGTCCGATCGCGGCGAGCCCCCCGCTCACCACGGCGCGCACCGAGTAGCGGCGCGCCATGGTCCCGGCGATCAGGCCGGCGACCACCGCACCGATCGCGGCGGGCAGTTCGGCGAGTCCGGCCTCCAGTGGGCCCCGTCCCTGGACCAGTTGCAGGAACTGCGACAGGAAGAAGACCGTGCCGGCCATGCCGAGGATGGTCAGCAGGTCCGCGAGGACCGCCCCGGAGAAGCCCCGGTGTTGGAAGAGCCGCATGTCCAGCAGCGGTGACGGCAGCGACAACTGGCGCCGGACGAAGAGGAACAGGGCCAGGGCCCCGAGCACCGCGGCACCGGCCGCGCCGGCCGACGGCCCGTGGGCGGCGGCCTCCTTGATCGCGTAGACGACACCGATCATGCCGACCAGGGACAGGACCACGCTGGTCATGTCCCACGGGCCCGGCTCGGGGTTGCGGGACTCGGGCAGCAGCTTGCTGCCGACCAGGACCAGGACCGCCATCACCGGCAGGTTGATCAGGAAGACCGAGCCCCACCAGAAGTGTTCGAGCAGGAATCCACCGACGACCGGGCCGAGGGCGGCGCCGGCCGAGGCGGTGGCGCCCCAGATGCCGATGGCGAGGCTGCGCTCGCGCGGGTCGTGGAAGAGGTTGCGGATCAGGGCCAGGGTGGACGGCATCAGCGTGGCGCCGGCGACGCCGAGCAGCGCCCGGGCGAGGATCAACAGCTCAGGGGAGGTGGCGTACGCATTGAGCACGGACACCATGCCGAAGGCGCTGGCGCCGATGAGCAACAGCTTCTTGCGGCCGATGCGGTCGCCGAGGCTACCCATCGAGACCAGGAGACCGGCGATGACGAACGAGTAGACGTCACCGATCCACAGCAGCTGGGTGCCCGTGGGGGCCAGGTCCTCACTGATGTAGGGCGTCGCCAGGCCCAGCACCGTCGCGTCGACCGCGACGAGCAGCACGGCGAGGACCAGAACGGCGAGGGCGATCCACCGCCCGGGCCGACGCTCGACTTCCTCCGACCCGGTGGCGGGCCGGTTCTCGCTGATCATGGGGTCACTCTCCGTCGTACGCCGCCGAGCATCATCTCGACGAGCATGGGGTGGTAGTCGTTGGCGGCGGCCCGTCCGCTGGCGATCGCCCAGGCGGCGGCGCTGACGAGGCCGTAGAACGCGTCGGTGAGCCAGGCGGCGCTCAGGTCGATCCGGAACTCGCCGTCCTCCTGGCCCCGGCGGAACAGTTCCTCGATCCGGCGGTCGAGGCGGTCCCAGCCCTCGTTCATGCCCTCGCCCTCGAACAGCTGGTTCTCGGTGACCAGGAAGGCGATCAGGCCCGCCGAGGGTTCGGATGCGGTGACCAACCGCCGGAAGGCCGCTTCGGCGGTGCCCTCGTGGAGCCTGGCCTCGTCGAGGGCGGCTTCGCACTCGCGCAGACCGAGGTCCTCCAGGGCCCGGATCAGGGCGTCGCGACCCGCGAAGTGTCGGTGCAGGGTCGCCCGGCTGATCCCGGCGGCCTTCGCCACCTCGTCCATGGTGGCGGTGGCTTTCCGGGTGAGCAGCGCGGCGGCACTGCGCAGTACTGCTTCTCGATCTACGGCCATGAGACAACCATAACCCACATGAGACATCGATGTCTCATTCTGAACATGGAAGTACCGCCCCGCTGCACGTATCGGTCCCGTGCACGTATCGGTCCGCGACACCGCTGTACCCGCACGACGAGGGGCCCGCCGGATCGGCGGGCCCCTGGGGTCGAACGGCTGGCGGCGGGTTACTCCCCGGCGCCGGCGGACTGCTCGGTACCGGCGGACGCCTCGGGCGTGGCCCAGGAACGCTGCACCGCGAGGTCGAACTTCACCTCGACGAGTTGCAGCGCCACCGCGGACGGCGCGGTGCCGCCCCGGGCGTTGCGCGCCGCGAGCGCACCGGCCACGTCCAGCACCGAGCGCACCTCGGGCGTCAGGTGCGGGGAGATCTTCGCGAACTGCTCGTCGGTCAGCTGGTCCAGCTCGATCCCCCGGGCCTCGCACTCCTTGACGCACTCGCCCGCGACCTCGTGGGCCACCCGGAACGGCACCCCGCGCTTGACCAGCCACTCGGCGACATCGGTGGCCAGCGAGAACCCGGCGGGCGCCAACTCGGCCATCCGCTCCCGGTTGACCGTGAGGGTCGCCATCATCCCGGTGAACGCCGGGAGCAGCACCTCCAGCTGGTCACAGGAGTCGAAGACCGGCTCCTTGTCCTCCTGGAGGTCACGGTTGTAGGCGAGGGGCAGCGCCTTCAGCGTGGCGAGCAGCCCGGTCAGATTGCCGATCAGCCGCCCGCTCTTGCCGCGCGCCAACTCCGCGATGTCGGGGTTCTTCTTCTGCGGCATGATCGACGAGCCGGTGGAGAACGCGTCGTGCAGGGTGACGAAGGAGAACTCCTTCGTGTTCCAGATGATGACCTCCTCCGCGATCCGGGAGAGGTCGACGCCGATCATCGCGGTGATGAAGGCGAACTCCGCAGCGAAGTCCCGAGCGGCCGTGCCGTCGATGGAGTTGGCCACCGAACCGCCTTCGAACCCGAGGTCCCGGGCGACGGCCAGCGGGTCGAGCCCGAGCGAGGAACCGGCGAGCGCCCCGGAGCCGTACGGGGAGACGGCCGTGCGCTCGTCCCACTGGCGCAGCCGCTCGGCGTCCCGGGACAGCGCCTGGACGTGGGCCAGCACATGGTGGGAGAAGAGCACCGGCTGGGCGTGCTGGAGGTGCGTACGACCCGGCATCGCCACGTCGGCGTGCGCCTCGGCGAGGCCGACCAGCGCCTCCTGGAGGTCCGCGAGCAGCCCGCCGATGATCCGGGCGTGGTCGCGCAGGTACATCCGGAACAGGGTGGCGATCTGGTCGTTGCGGGAGCGTCCCGCGCGCAGCTTGCCGCCGAGGTCGGGGCCCAGCCGCTCCAGGAGCCCCCGCTCCAGCGCGGTGTGCACGTCCTCGTCCGCGACGGTCCCGGTGAAGGAACCGTCCGCGACGTCGGCGTCCAGCCGGTCGAGTCCGGCGAGCATCCGCTCCCGTTCGTCGTCGCTGAGGAGGCCCGCGGCGTGCAGGACCCGGGCGTGGGCGCGGGAGCCGGCGATGTCGTACGGGGCGAGCCGCCAGTCGAAGTGGACGGAGGCGGAGAGTTTCGCCAGGGCCTCGGCGGGACCGTCGGCGAACCGCGCGCCCCAGAGCCGGACGTCACCGCTGTTGCTGCTCACTGCACTTGCTCCTTGGCTCTTGCGACGGGTGGTGCGGGGCCGCTCGTGCGGACCGGTGGTCGTGATGCGCCACCGCCTCCCGGCCCGGGCGGCGAGGAGGCGGTGTGCACGTTACTGGGCGGCGGCGGACCGGGGTCGCTTTCGCGCCGGGTTCCGCACGGCTCGCGCCGGGCGGCGGGGGCTCAGACCAGGTCGCGCTTGGCGGCGATCTTCGCGGAGAGCGCGAAGATGTCGATGAAGCCCTGCGCCTTGGACTGGTCGAAGGTGTCGCCGGAGTCGTAGGTGGCGAGGTTGAAGTCGTACAGCGACTCCTGCGAGCGGCGTCCCGTGACGACGGCCCGTCCGCCGTGCAGGGTCAGGCGGATGTCGCCGGTGACGTGCTGGTTGGCCTCGTTGACGAAGCCGTCCAGGGCGCGCTTGAGCGGCGAGAACCACAGGCCGTCGTAGACCAGCTCGCCCCAGCGCTGCTCGACCTGACGCTTGTAGCGGGCGAGCTCGCGCTCGACGGTGACGTTCTCCAGCTCCTGGTGGGCAGTGATCAGGGCGATCGCGCCCGGCGCCTCGTACACCTCGCGGGACTTGATGCCGACGAGGCGGTCCTCGACGATGTCGATCCGGCCGACGCCCTGGGCGCCCGCACGCTCGTTGAGCTGCTGGATGGCCTGGAGGACGGTGACGGGCTTGCCGTCGATCGCGACGGGCACGCCCTCCTTGAAGCTGATCAGGACCTCGTCGGCCTCGCGGGGCAGCGCCGGGTTCTGCGTGTACTCGTAGATGTCCTCGATCGGGGCGTTCCAGATGTCCTCCAGGAAGCCCGTCTCGACCGCGCGCCCGAAGACGTTCTGGTCGATGGAGTACGGGGACTTCTTGGTGGTCGCGATCGGGAGGTTCTTCTCCTCGCAGAAGGCGATGGCCTTGTCCCGGGTCATCGCGTAGTCGCGGACCGGGGCGATGCACTTGAGGTCGGGGCCGAGGGCCTGGATGCCGGCCTCGAAGCGGACCTGGTCGTTGCCCTTGCCGGTGCAGCCGTGGGCGACGGTGGTGGCGCCGTGCTTCTGTGCCGCGGCGACCAGGTGCTTGACGATGGCCGGCCGGGAGAGGGCGGAGACCAGCGGGTAGCGGTCCATGTAGAGGGCGTTGGCCTTGATCGCCGGGAGGCAGTACTCGTCGGCGAACTCGTCCCGGGCGTCCGCGACCTCGGCTTCGACGGCGCCGCAGGCGAGCGCGCGCTTGCGGATGACGTCCAGGTCCTCACCGCCCTGGCCGACGTCCACGGCGACGGCGATGACCTCGGCACCCGTCTCCTCGGCGATCCAACCGATGGCGACGGAGGTGTCAAGGCCGCCCGAATAGGCGAGTACGACGCGCTCGGTCACGGGTTTCTCCTCACAGTGCATTCGCTGACATGCATGAGTATGCAGTTCTCTGCATGTTTCGTCAACGCCGGGATCGGGATCACGCCATCGATGACGCGGACCTGACCATCGGGCCCGCCCGGACGGACCACGCGGGCTGCCGCGGACCCGCCCCCGCACTACGGTCTGGGCCATGCGCACCGGTGCCGTCGCCCTCGTGTCCGTGGCCCTCGTCGCCCTCGCCGGACCGCTCCCGCCGCCGGCCGTCGCCGGCCCGGGGCCGGTGCGTCCGCTGCCCGCGCGGATGGCGGACACCGGCGGCGGCAGCCAGCTCGTCACCGCGACCGCGGCCACCGCGGGGGCGACCCGCGGCACGCTCACCTGGTGGGACCGCCGCGGAGGACGCTGGCGGGCGACCGGCACGGCCCCCGCCCGGTTCGGTGCGGGCGGCCTCACCGAGGGCACCACCCGCCAGCAGGGCACCCGCACCACCCCGACGGGCCTGTACGACCTGCCCTACGCCTTCGGGACGGCCGCCCCGCCGATCGGCACCCGGACCCCGTACCGGCCGGTGCGCGACTCGTCCTGGTGGTGCCAGGACAACGAGTCCACCGCGTACAACCGGTGGACCGACCCGCGGCCCGCCGACTGCCGCGCCACCGAGGCCGAACACCTCGTCGACTACGGCACCCAGTACGCGCACGCGCTGGTGGTCGGCTTCAACTACCACCGTCCGCAGCGCGGCCGGGGGGCGGGGATCTTCCTGCACGTCAACGGCGCGGGCGCGACGGCGGGCTGCGTGTCCGTACCGGCGGCGGCGATGGCCGCACTGCTGCGCTGGGCGGAACCCGCCCGCCGCCCGCACCTCGCCATCGGCACCGAGTCCGGCGCGACCGCAGTCACCCGGTACTGACGGCCGGGCGGCGGTCCCGGTCGCCCGCCCCGGACGGGCGGGCGACCGGGCTAGCGGGCGTTCTGCGCCAGGCGCAGCAGGTGGGCGGCGAGCGCCTGTCCGCCGGCCGGCTCCCGGCTGATGAGCAGCAGCGTGTCGTCGCCCGCGATCGTGCCCAGGATGTCGTGCAGTTCGGCCTGGTCGATGGCGGAGGCGAGGAACTGCGCCGCGCCGGGCGGGGTGCGCAGGACCACGAGGTTCGCGGACGCCTCGGCGGAGATCAGGAGTTCACCGGACAGCCGTCGCATCCGCTCCTCCTTCGCCGACTCGCCGAGCGGGGCACGGGGCGTGCGGAACCCGCCCTCGCTGGGCACCGCGTAGATCAGGTCCCCGTCGGAGTCGCGGATCTTCACCGCGTTCAACTCGTCGAGGTCCCGGGAGAGCGTCGCCTGAGTGACGCTCAGCCCGTCGTCCGAGAGCAGCTTCGCCAGCTGGCTCTGGGAGCGCACTGGCTGCCGGTTGAGGATGTCCACGATCCTGCGGTGCCGCGCGGTGCGGGTCTGCGGTACCGCGGGCCCGGTCTGCTCGTTGCCCTGCGCCTGCGTCATCGTCGTTTCATTCTCCGGCTAGTCCGTCCCGTGGGCTGCGTCGAGAACGCCGGGCAGGATCTGGAGAAACGCTTCCGCCTCGTCGTCGCGAAGGTTCAGCGGCGGCATCAGCCGGACGACATCGGGGGCGGGCGCGTTCACCAGGAGACCGGCGTCCTGGGCCGCGCGCTGCACCTGGGCCGCACGCGGTTCGGTGAGCACGATACCCAGCAGCAGCCCGGCGCCCCGGACCCGCCGGACCAAGGGGTGTCCCAGGGACTCGATCGCGTCACGCAGGTGGGCGCCGTGCCGCTTCACGTTCGCGAGCAGGTCCTCCCCCGCGATGGTGTCGAGCACGGCGAGCCCGGCGGCGCAGACCACGGGGTTGCCGCCGAAGGTGGAGCCGTGGTGGCCGGGCCGCAGCAGTTCCGCAGCGGGGCCGAAGGCGACGGTGGCGCCCAGCGGCAGTCCGCCGCCGAGGCCCTTGGCGAGGGTGACGACGTCGGGGCGCACGCCCTCGTGGGCCTGGTGCGCGAACCAGTGCCCGGTGCGTCCCACTCCGGTCTGCACCTCGTCCAGGACGAGCAGGGTGCCGGTGGCCTCGGTGATCTCGCGGGCCCGGACCAGGTAGTCGGCCGGCGGGACCACCACGCCGTTCTCGCCCTGGATCGGTTCGACGATCAGCAGGGCGGTCTCTTCGGTGACCGCCGCGCGCAGCGCGTCCACGTCGCCGTAGGGCACGTGGGTGACGTCGCCGGGCAGCGGCAGGAAGGGTTCGCGCTTGGCGGGCTGGCCGGTGAGGGCGAGGGCGCCCATGGTGCGGCCGTGGAATCCGCCGTCGGTGGCCACCACGTGGGTGCGTCCGGTCAGGCGACCGATCTTGAAGGCGCCCTCGTTGGCCTCCGCACCGGAGTTGCAGAAGTACACGCGCCCCTGGCGCCCGAAGAGTGCGAGGAGGCGTTCCGCCAGCGCGACGGGGGGCTCGGCGACGAACAGGTTGGAGACGTGCCCGAGGGAGGCGATCTGCCGGCTGACGGCCTCGACGACGGCCGGGTGCCCGTGGCCGAGCGCATTGACGGCGATCCCGCCGACGAAGTCCAGGTAGGCGGTGCCGTCGGCGTCCCACACCCGGGCTCCCGCACCGCGGACGAGGGGCAGCGCGGGGGTGCCGTAGTTGTCCATGAGTGCGCCCTGCCAGCGCTGGGTCAGGGCCTCGTTGGCGGTGGTCACCGGGTTCCTCCTTCAGTGGCGTTCCGGTCTTGGGGGGTGGTCGGGTCCGCGGTGGTGCTCTCGTCCGCGGTGGTCTCGTCGGCGGTGGTGGTCTCGTCGGCGGTGGTGGTCCGGCGCGGGCGCACCGAGTCGTCGAGCACGACCATGGTGCCGATGCCCTCGTCGGTGAAGATCTCCAGCAGGATCGAGTGGGGTACCCGGCCGTCGATCACGCGGGCGGTGCGCACTCCGTTGCGCACGGCGTACAGGCACCCCTCCATCTTCGGCACCATGCCGCTGGCCAGCTCGGGCAGCAGCTTCTCCAACTGGTGGGCGGTGAGGCGGCTGATGACCTCGTCGCTGTGGGGCCAGTCCTCGTAGAGCCCCTCGACGTCGGTGAGGACCATCAGCGTCTCGGCGCCGAGGGCCGCGGCGAGTGCGGCGGCTGCGGTGTCGGCGTTGACGTTGTAGACGTGCGTGTCGTCGGCGGAGCGGGCGATGGAGGAGACGACGGGGATGCGGCCGTCGGCGAGCAGCGCTTCGATCGCCCCGGTGTCGATGTCCGTGATCTCGCCGACCCGGCCGATGTCGACGAGTTCCCCGTCGATCTCGGGCCGGTGCTGACGGGCGGTGATGGTGTGGGCGTCTTCACCGGTGAGCCCGATCGCGAGCGGCCCGTGCTGGTTGAGGAGGCCGACCAGTTCGCGCTGCACCTGCCCGGCGAGGACCATCCGGACGACGTCCATGGCCTCGGGCGTGGTGACGCGCAGTCCCGCCTTGAACTCACTGACCAGGCCCTGGCGATCGAGCTGGGCGCTGATCTGGGGGCCGCCGCCGTGCACGACGACCGGGCGCAGGCCCGCGTGGTGCAGGAAGACGACGTCCTGGGCGAAGGCGGCCTTCAGCTCGTCGTCCACCATGGCGTTGCCGCCGAACTTGATGACGACGACCTTGCCGTGGTGCCGGGTCAGCCAGGGCAGCGCCTCGATGAGGGTCTGCGCCTTGGGGAGGGCGGTGTGCTTGCGGGTGCTCATGGCTCCTCTGGGGTCCTGGGGTCCTCGGCCCGCTCCGCCCCGGTGGGCACGGGCGGACCCGGTCGCGGTGGTGCGTCGGCCGGGAACACCGGGCCGCCCCGGGGTGGCCGGGGCGGTCCGGGCCCGCCGGGTTCAGGAGGAGTACGCGCTGTTCTCGTGGACGTAGTCGGCGGTGAGGTCGTTCGTCCAGATGGTCGCGGACTCGGCGCCCGCCGCGAGGTCGGCGGTGATCACGACCTCCCGGTAGCGCATGTCGACCAGGTCGCGGTCCTCGCCCACGCCGCCGTTTTTGCAGACCCAGATCCCGTTGATGGCGACGTTGAGCTGGTCGGGTTCGAAGGCCGCGGAGGTGGTGCCGATCGCGGACAGCACCCGGCCCCAGTTGGGGTCCTCGCCGTGCAGGGCGCACTTGAGGAGGTTGTTGCGGGCGATGGACCGGCCGACCTCGACCGCGTCGTCCTCGGTCGCGGCGCCCACGACGTCGATCCGGATCTCCTTGCTGGCGCCCTCGGCGTCCCCGATGAGCTGCCGGCCGAGGTCGTCGCAGACCTCCCGCACCGCGGCGGCGAACGCGGCGTCGTCGGGGGTGACGCCGGCGGCGCCGGAGGCGAGCAGCAGCACGGTGTCGTTGGTGGACATGCAGCCGTCGGAGTCGACCCGGTCGAAGGTGACGCGGGTGGCGTCGCGCAGGGCCCGGTCGAGCCCGGCGCTGTCGACGTCGGCGTCGGTGGTGAGGACGACCAGCATGGTGGCGAGGCCCGGTGCGAGCATGCCGGCGCCCTTGGCCATGCCGCCGACGGTCCAGCCGTCGCCGCCCCGGACGGCCGTCTTGTGGACGGTGTCGGTGGTCTTGATGGCGATCGCGGCCTTCTCGCCGCCGTGCTCGCTGAGCTGCGCGGCGGCCGTGGTGACGCCGGGCAGCAGCTTGTCCATCGGCAGGGGCAGGCCGATCAGGCCGGTGGAGGCGACGGCGACCTCGCCCGCGCTCAGTCCGAGGACCGAGGCGACCTCTTCGGCGGTGGCGTGCGTGTCCTGGAAGCCCTGGGGGCCGGTGCAGGCGTTGGCGCCACCGGAGTTGAGGACGACGGCGGAGACCTGGCCGCCCTTGAGGACCTGCTCCGACCAGAGGACGGGAGCGGCCTTGACCCGGTTGGAGGTGAAGACGCCCGCGGCGGCGAGGCGGGGCCCGGTGTTGACGACGAGTGCGAGGTCGGGGTCGCCGCTGCTCTTGATCCCGGCGGCGATTCCGGCCGCGGTGAATCCCTGTGCTGCCGTGACGCTCACTGCATCTCCTTCTCGAACGCCGCCGGGGGGCGGCGGAGGGCGTCCGCCGGCCGCTCGGTCGGCGGCGACGGGGGCGCGGTTCCTGGTGGTGACGGGTCGGTGCGGGGTGCGGCGGGGCTCAGGGGGCCACGCCGACCGTCGGCAGTCCGGTGGTCTCGGGCAGCCCGAGGGCGAGGTTCATGCTCTGGACGGCGCCGCCCGCGGTGCCCTTGGTGAGGTTGTCGATCGCGCTCACCGCGACGACCCGGTGGGCGGCCTCGTCGAGGACCACCTGGAGGTGGACGGCGTTGGAGCCGTACACGGAGGCGGTGGCGGGCCACTGGCCCTCGGGCAGCAGCCGCACGAACGGCTCGTCCGCGTACGCCTTCTCGTAGGCGGTGCGCACGGCTTCGGCGCTGACCCCGGCCCGGGCGCGGGCGGAGCAGGTGGCGAGGATGCCGCGGGACATGGGGACGAGGGTGGGGGTGAACGAGACGCTCACCGGTTCGCCGGCGACCGCGCCCAGGTTCTGGCTCATCTCGGGGGTGTGCCGGTGGAGGCCGCCGACCCCGTACGGGGAGGCCGAGCCCATGACCTCGCTGCCGAGCAGGTGCGGCTTGGGCGCCTTGCCCGCGCCGGAGGTTCCGGAGGCGGCGACGATCACGGCCTCCGGCTCGACGAGGCCGGCCGCGTAGGCGGGGAACAGGGCGAGGGTGACGGCCGTCGGGTAGCAGCCGGGGACCGCGATGCGCCGGGAACCCGCCAGCTCGGTGCGGGCGCCGGGGAGTTCGGGGAGGCCGTACGGCCAGGTCCCGGCGTGCGGGGAGCCGTAGAACCGTTCCCAGTCGGCCGCGTCCCGCAGGCGGAAGTCGGCGCCCATGTCGATGACGAGCACGTCCGGGCCCAGCTGTTCGGCCACGGCGGCGGACTCGCCGTGCGGCAGGGCGAGGAACACCACGTCGTGCCCGGCGAGCACCTCGGCGGTCGTCACCTCCAGCACGCGGTCGGCGAGCGGCCCGAGGTGCGGTTGGAGGGCGCCCAGTCGTTGCCCGGCGTTGGAGTTGCCGGTCAGCGCCCCGATCTCGACCTCCGGGTGCCCGACGAGCAGCCGCAGCACCTCTCCCCCGGCGTATCCACTGGCTCCGGCCACCGCAACCCGCGTAGTCATGCCGTTCCTCTCCTCTGGATGACATGACTATACGCAGGAGCGCACATTTATACAACGGCCGGAACTCCGGACCGCCGCCCCTCCAGTGTGACGGAGCACTTCACGGCCGGACCACCATCCCTGTCAGAGGTGCGTGCCACACTGCGGCGCATGTCCCTCGCCGACCTCACCCTCGCCCAGTGGCGGTCCCTCGAACCGCCCGCGGCACGTCGTCTCGCCCAGGAGGCGGCGGACCAGGTGGACGGTCGGGTGACCCTCGTCGAGACCGTGGAGCACCTCGGCGCCCCGCTGCACCGCGTGCGGATCGAGCGGAAGGCGCAGGAGTTCGCGTTGGTTCCCGGCGGTCCGCTGACCCTCGGTTTCGACCTCGACGCCTGGCGGCCGACGCCCCAACAGGCCGCCGACTACGCGGAGAGCCTGGATCAGGGCTTCGGACACGGCCCCGATCTCCGGGCCCACCTGGCGCACGTGCTCAGCCCGCGCCGGAGCGTCGTCCTGGCGACGGTGCTCATGGCCGTGGCGGACGAGGAGCTGACCGAGCCGCCCGCCGACATGCCGGCTTCGCTGGCCGCTCGCGGCCTGCGGATGCCGAGTTCCGACGAGTGGGAGCACGCCTGTGGAGCCGGCGCGGACACCCTCTTCCGGTGGGGCGACGACTGCCCCCTCGACCGCATCCCGTACGGAGACCGCCCCGGCCCGCAGCACCGGCTGAACGCCTTCGGCCTGCGCATCGCGTACGACACCTACCGCACGGAGCTGACCAGCGACGTCACCGCCGTCCACGGCGGGGACGGCGGCGAGTCGGCGTGCGGAGGTTACGGCCACCTGCTGGCGTGGCTGCCGCTGGCCACGGCCCATCGCCACCCGTCCCTGGCCGAGTTCGTGTACGGCCCGGACGGCGAGGACCTCCACGAGGAGTGCACCACCCGGCCGGTGCTCACGCTCTGATCCCGTGGCGCCGCTCCCGAGGACGAGCGCCCCGCCCGACGCAGCCGGGTGGCCCCGCAGGGCGAGGGGGGCTCATCACACCGGGGGAAGGCGAGGGCCCGAGGTACCCCGGAGGGCCGATGCCGGGCGGTCGGCGGCGGTGCGAGATTCGGGCCATGACCTCATCGACAGCGGGATCGCACACGCCGTGGCACGCGCGACGGCCGGGGCAGCCGCGCCGGGCGGTCCGGTCGACCGTGCTGTGGGGGGTGTCCTACGCCGGCTTCGCCCTGGTCTGCGTACGGAACGGGACCCCGCTGTTCCTCGGCCCGGCCGCCTCGGAACCCTCCTGGCCGGGATGGGCGGGGGTCGCCCTCGGGGTGCTGACCGCGCTGTCCGGCGCGGCGGTGCTGCGGTACGGGCTGCGACCGGCGCTCCGCGGGGTGCTCCTGGTGCTGTGCGCGCTGGCCGGGCTGGCCGCCTTCGGCCTGCTGATGGACGTGATCACCTTGCTGTTCGGTCAGGGGGTGGACGGTCGGGCGTCAGCGGCGAACCACGCGCTGGCCGCGGCCGGGGCCCTGCTGCTCGCGACCGCCGCCCGGCCGGTGGACCGACCGGGCGGCGGTGCCCGCGCACGCACCCCTTCGGCCGCGTCCCGGGCCGTCCAGCTGGCCGCCTGGGCCGGCACACTGGCCTTCCTCCCCTACGCGGGCATGAAGCTGGTCTGGGCGTCCGGGGGCACGTTCGCCGGGGTGTCCGGTGCGCAGATGCGGGCCGTCTCCCGGCGCAACGGCGCCTCGGACCTCTGGCTCGCCCTGGACTCCTGGGGGCTGGACGCCACGGTGCTGCTGGCCGCGGTCGGCGTCTTCCTGCTCTGGGGGCTGGTCCGCCCCTGGGGGCAGGTCTTCCCCCGGTGGACGCCGGTCGTGCGCGGCCGTCGCGTCCCGCGCTGGCTGCCGCTGGCCCCGGCGCTGCTCGGGGCCGCCACGCTCGCTCCCTACGGCGTGTTCGGGACGGCCTACTCGGCCCTGGCCACGGCGGGCGTGGTCACGATGCGCCGGGGCGACTTCCCCTCCGCGGACGACGCGCTGCTGGTCGCCTGGATCGGTACGGGCGCGTTCGCCGTCTACGGGCTGGCGCTGACCGTCGCCGCCCGCTCGTACTGGGCGCGGACCCGCCGCTCACCCGTACCGGCCGGGCGCGTCGGGTGACGGTGCCCACCGCGTCCACGCACCCGTCGGTCGCCCACCCACGGAAATTCCCTCGCGCCACGGCCGCCACGGGCCGAGACTCGTCCCATGGTGGACATGGGGGCGTTGCGGGACGCGGTCACCGCATGGGCGGCGGGTGGCCCCGGCGACCCGGCACGGGAGCTGGCCGCACGCCTCACCGTCCGGACGGCCGTCCTGCTCGAAGGGCCGAGCGACGTCGCGGCGGTCAACGCGCTGGCCGGGCGCCGCGGACGGGACCTGGCGGCCGAGGGGGTCTGCGTGCTGTCGATCGGCGGCGCGATGAGCGTCGGGCGTTACGCCCAGCTGCTCGGCCCGCCCGGCCTCGGCCTGCGCCTGGCGGGGCTGTGCGACGAGGCGGAGCGGCCCTACTACGCCCGCGGCTTCGCCCGCGCGGGTGTCCGGCCGCAGGACTTCTTCGTCTGTGCGGCGGACCTGGAGGACGAGCTGATCCGGGTCCTGGGCGTGGCCCGGGTGGCGGAACTCGTCCGGGCGGAAGGCGAGCTGCGGGCCCTGCGGACCTTCCTGCAACAGCCCGCGCAACGGGACCGGACCCCGCAGCAGCAGTTCAGGCGCTTCTTCGGGACGAAGAAGGGGCGCAAGATCCACTACGGCCGCGTCCTCGTCGAGGCCCTCGAACCCGATCGGGTCCCGGCCCCCCTCGACCAGCTGCTCGCCACCCTCTGACCGCCCGGACGGCGTGCTCCCCCACCTCCTGTTGCACATATATTGCAGTTGCAGGTATTGGGCAAAAGGAGTGGCGTGATGGGCGGACCGGTGGTCCTGGGGATCGAGTCGTCGTGCGACGAGACCGGCGCGGGGATCGTGCAGGACGGAAAGCTGCTGGCGCACGTGGTCGCGTCCAGCATGGACGAGCACGCACGCTTCGGCGGAGTGGTGCCGGAGATCGCGGCCCGTGCGCACCTGCACTCCTTCACCCCGGTCGTCCGCCGGGCCCTCGACCGGGCGGGGCTGCGGCTGAGCCAGATCGACGCCGTCGCCGTCACCACCGGGCCCGGTCTGTCCGGAGCCCTCCAGGTGGGCCTGGCCGGCGCCAAGTCCCTGGCCTACGCGGCCGGGGTGCCGCTGTACGGGGTGCACCACCTGGCCGGGCACGTCGCCGCCGACACGCTGGAGCACGGCCCGCTGCCCGACCCCTGCGTGGTGCTGATCGTCTCCGGCGGCCACACCTCCCTCCTCCTGGTACGGGACCTGGTGCGGGAGCCGATCCTGCACCTGGGCGACACCCGCGACGACGCGGCCGGCGAGTGCTTCGACAAGGTGGCCCGCATCCTCGGCCTGCCCTACCCCGGCGGACCGGCCATCGACCGGGCGGCCCGGGACGGCGACGCGTCGGCGGTGGTCTTCCCCCGGCCGCTCACCCGGTCGGGCGACGACCCGTACGCCTTCTCCTTCTCCG
Source organism: Streptomyces sp. NPDC127068 (assembly GCF_042724695.1). Taxonomy (NCBI): domain Bacteria; kingdom Bacillati; phylum Actinomycetota; class Actinomycetes; order Kitasatosporales; family Streptomycetaceae; genus Streptomyces; species Streptomyces sp. NPDC127068. The sequence continues at coordinate 45,766 of NZ_JBHXEN010000006.1, forward strand.
GGCTGAAGACGGCCGCGGCCCGCTGGGTCGAGCAACACCGCCTCCGCGGCGAGGAGCCGCCGGTCGCCGACGGTGCCGCCGCGCTCCAGGAGGCCGTCGCCGACGTGCTGACCCGCAAGGCGCTCGCGGCCTGCCGCGCCCACGACGTGAAGACGCTGATCGTGGTCGGCGGGGTGGCGGCCAACTCCCGGGTGCGCGCCCTGGCCGAGCAGCGGTGCGCCGCCGCCGGGATCGAGCTCCGCGTACCGCCGCTCACCCTGTGCACCGACAACGGCGCGATGATCGCCGCCGTCGGCGACCTGCTCGTGCGCTCCGGTGCCGAACCCGCACCGCTGGACGTGTCGATCGATCCGTCCGCGCCGCTCGACTTCGCCGCCCTGACCCCGCTTCCGGCGGCCGGGGCGAGAGCCGCCTGAGCGCCCCCGCAGCCGTTCTCCGCCCGAGCACCCCCCGCCTGATCCACCGACCCACGGAGCAGCGTCCCTTGCGCACCGCCGACATCCGCAGCCGCTTCCTCGACCACTTCGCCGCCCGCGGCCACACCGTGGTCCCCAGCGCGCCGCTGCCCACCCCCGACCCCACGCTGCTGTTCGTCAACGCCGGCATGGTCCCGTTCAAGCCGTACTTCACCGGCGAGGCCACCCCGCGGTGGGAGCGGGCCACCAGCGTGCAGAAGTGCGTGCGCACCCTGGACATCGAGGAGGTCGGCAAGACCACCCGGCACGGCTCGTTCTTCCAGATGAACGGCAACTTCTCCTTCGGCGACTACTTCAAGGAGGAGGCCATCGCCTTCGCCTGGGAGCTGTCCACGCACGCCCGGGACGAGGGCGGCTACGGTCTGGACCCGGAGCGGATCTGGGTGACCGTCCACCACTCCGACACCGACGCCCGGGCCATCTGGCGGGAGGTCGCGGGCCTGCCGGACGAGCGGATCGTGGCCCGCGGCGACGAGGACAACTTCTGGTCCATGGGGGTCCCCGGCCCTTGCGGGCCATGCTCGGAGCTGTACTACGACCGGGGCCCGGCGCTCGGCCGCGAGGGCGGTCCCGCGGTCGACGAGGACCGCTACATGGAGTTCTGGAACCTGGTCTTCATGCAGTACGAGCGCGGTGCGGGCCCGGGCAAGTCCGGCTACCCGATCCTCGGCGAGTTGCCCCGGCGCAACATCGACACCGGGATGGGCCTGGAGCGGATGGCGACCCTGCTCCAGGGGGTCGACAACCTCTACGAGATCGACGAGACCCGCCCCGTGCTCGACCGCGCCGCCGAACTCACCGGGGTCCGGTACGGGCAGGACGAGCGGGCCGACGTGCAGCTGCGGGTGGTCGCCGACCACGTCCGCACCGCGCTGATGCTGCTGGCCGACGGCACGGCACCGGGCAACGAGGGCCGCGGCTACGTCCTGCGCCGCATCCTGCGCCGCGCGGTGCGCTCCGTGCGCCAACTGGGCCACCACGACCCGGCGCTGCGCGAGCTCCTGCCGGTGGCCCGGGACTGCATGGCCCCCGGCTACCCCGAGGTGGTGGAGGGCTTCGCCCGGATCTCCGACCAGGCGTACGGCGAGGAGGACGCCTTCCGCGCCACCCTCCGGCAAGGCACCACCGTCCTGGACACCGCCGTCGCCAAGGTCAGGTCCGGCGGCGGCCGTTCGCTGCCCGGTGCGCAGGCGTTCCTGCTCCACGACACCTACGGCTTCCCCATCGACCTCACCCTGGAGATGGCCGCGGAGCAGGGCGTGGAGGTCGACCGGGAGGGCTTCACCGCGCTGATGAACGCCCAGCGAGAGCGGGCCCGCCTCGACGCCCGGGCCCGCAAGTCCGGCGGCGCGCTCGACACCACCGCCCTGCGCGCCCTCCTGGACGCGCACGGCCCGACCGACTGGCGGGCGTGGGACACCCTCACCACCGCGTCCCGGGTCCTCGCCGTCCTCGGCGCGCAGGGCCCGGTCGCGGTGGCCCGGACCGGGGACGTCGTCGGCGTGGTCCTGGACCGCACCCCCTTCTACGCGGAGTCCGGCGGCCAGGACAGCGACGCGGGCCTGCTGTCGGGGGCCTCGGTGGAGGCCGAGGTCATCGACGTCCAGCGCCCGTTGCCCGGGCTCGTGGTCCACCAGGTCAGGATCACCGCGGGTGAACTCGCCGCCGACGACGCGGTGCACGCCGCCGTCGACCCCGAATGGCGGCTCGGCGCCCGGCAGGCGCACTCCGGCACCCATGTGCTGCACGCCGCGCTGCGCGAGGTCCTCGGCCCCACCGCCCTCCAGTCCGGTTCCTCCAACCGGCCCGGCCACCTCCGGCTCGACTTCCCCTGGCGCGGTGCGCTGTCCGCGGCGGTGCGCGGTGCGGTCGAGGAGGCCGCCAACCGTGCCCTGCGCCGGGACCTCCCCGTCGACGTGCGCTGGATGCCCCTCCCGCAGGCCAAGGAGATCGGCGCGCTCGCCCTCTTCGACGAGACGTACGGGGAGGAGGTGCGCGTCGTGGAGATCGGCGGTGCCTGGTCGCGCGAACTGTGCGGCGGCACCCATGTCGACCGCGCGGCGCAGATCGGCACGGTGGCCCTCACCTCCGAGTCCTCGGTCGGTGCCGGCATGCGCCGGCTGGAGGCGGCCGTCGGCATCGAGGGCTTCGGCTACCTCGCCCGGGAGCGCGACCTGGTGACCCGCATCGCCGAACAGGTGGGCGCCCCCCGTGCCGAACTGACCGAGCGGATCGCCGGCCTGCTCGACCGGCTCAAGGCGTCCGACCGGGAGAACGCCCGTCTCACGGCGCAGGCCACCGCGGCGCGCGCCGTCGACCTGGCCGGGCGGGCGACCGAGGTGGGCGACGTGCTCGTGGCCACCACGACCGTCGAGGGCGCGGTCGACGAGGCGCGCGCTCTCGCCCTCGCGGTCCGCGACCGCCTCCCGCGGACGCGGCCCGGTGTGGTGGCCGTCGCCACCGCCAGCGGTGGGTTGGTGCTGACCGTCAACGCTCCGGCCCGGGCGGCGGGCCGCAACGCCGCCGCGTTGGTCAAGGCGCTCCTCGGCGGCAAGGGCGGCGGCTCCGCGGAGGTCGCCCAGGGCGGCGGCGTCCCGGCCGGGGAACTGACCGCGATCCTGGCGGACCTGCCCCGCGTCCTCGCCGACGGCTGACGGCCCGCGGCCCCGTGGGCACCCGGTCGGGACGGTCCGGATGCCCACGCGTACCTGCCGGGACGGTCCGGGTGCCCACGGCGACCTGCCGGGACGTCAGGCTGCCGCGCCGGCCACGAGCACCGGCGAGGACCGCTCGCGCCAGGCCCTGAGCACCTCGCCCTCCTGGGTCGTCGTCAGGGCGGTCGGGTACGTCCCCCGGTGTTCGAGTCCACCGCCGTACCCGGCGCTGTCGCGGGCGGTCCTGGCCAGTGGTCGGGGACGCAGCCCCGCCTCCAGCGAGGGGGTGACGTCCCGGCTCATGAATCCGGCGCACTCCGGCAGGGGCAGCCACATCGGCAGCGAACGCGGCCCGGCCCACGGCCGGACCCGCTGTTCGATCAGGAACTCCTGCGGTACGTAGGTCAGGGTGACCTCGTCGCCGGCCAGCCCGGTCAGGAAGGCGTGCCAGGTCATGGGCGGCCCGACGCCGTCGAAGGTGCCGCTCAGCCCGCGCTCGCCGGCCTCGACGATCCAGGCGGCCAGATCCCGTACGTCGACGAACTGGACCAGGTCGTCCGGGGCGCCGGGGACCAGGATCTCCCCGCCGCGGACCACGAAGAGTTCACCGGCCAGGGAGCGCAGCGAGGCCGTGGCGCTGGCCCGCGCGACCCAGTAGTCGAACCGTCCCAACGGGTCGTCCGGTCCCACCACGAGTCCGGCCCGGCACACGAACACCCGGTCGGCGCCCAGGCCGTCCCGGGCGAGCTGTTCGCAGGCCACCTTGCAGGGACCGTAGACGGCGGGGTCCATGCCGGGGTCGTCGTCCTCCGGTGCTGCGGCCGGCACCACGGGCGCGGTGTCCGCGCGCTGACCGGGCGTCTCGTTGTCCGAGTACACCGAGCCGGTCGAGACGAAGGTGAAGTGGCCGACGCGGTCGGCGAGGGAGCGCATCGCGTGACGGACGTGGCTCGGGCGCCGGGAGACGTCCATCGCGGCGTCGAACTCCCCCTCCACGGCGTCCAGGCAGTGGGGGTCGTCGCGGTCCACCCGGACGAACCGGGCCCCGGCGACCGGGGCGCCGGACGAACCGCGTGCGAGACAGGTGACGTCATGGCCGGCGGCGAGTGCGTGCCGGGCGACCGAGCGGCCGAGGAAGGCAGTTCCACCCAAAATGAGATACCGCATCGTTTCATGATGTGCCGGCCCCCGACGGCCGTCGAGACGACTGCGCGCAGTTGGCCGAAGTGCCCCTCCCCGCCCGGTCGGCCCCCGATCTTCGCAAGCCCGGCCGGGGTCTCGGGCCGCGTCGGAGGGCCCGCCACACCGCGCCCACGCCCCTCGTTGGCGTCGGAGTCCACCAGGGGCGACCGTCGGTGCACGGGTCGGGGGCGGCGTCGCCCGGGGCCCGCCGGCGGGGTGGATGGCCGATTCGCCCTCCCGGTGGCGGGCGGGCCCCGCGGAGCCCGCTGCACCGCGCGCGGAAGCGGATGGGGCGGGGCGTCGTACGGTGGCCCGGTGGGGAGTGTGCGGCAGTGGGGGACGGTGTCCGTCGCCGGGTCGGCGCCGGCGAGGTCCGCACCCGTCCGTGACGGACTGTCAGTGGGACGGGGCACGCTGGGTCATCGAAGGCAGCGGGCCACGGGGCAACGGGGAGGGCCAAGCGGTGTTGAACGGGATCGAGGACGTCGACTGGGCGTCGATGCAGCACGCCTACGGCGACGCGTCGGACGTGCCGTCGCTGTTGCGCGGCCTGGCCTCGGACGACCCCGCGGAACGGGACACCGCGCTGGACGGCATGTACGGCGCCGTGCACCACCAGGGCGACGTCTACGCCTGTACGGTCGCCAGCGTGCCGTTCCTGTTCGCGCTGCTGGGCCTGCCGGCGGTACGGGACCGGTCCGCGGTCCTGGAGCTGCTGTGCAGCATCGCGGGCGAGCGGGAACCGGACCCGGAGGAGATCGGGAGCGACTGCGCGGACGAGGCGGAACACGCCGCGTGGGTGGCCCCCTTCGTGGACGCCTCCGCGCTGATCCGGGGACGTTCGGCGGAGCTGTTCCCCCTGCTCGACGATCCGGACCCGCAGGTGCGCGCCGTGGCACCGGGTGCCCTGGTCCGGCTGCACGGCGATGCCGGACGGCTGCTCACGGCCCTGCGCCGGCGACTGCGGGCCGAGCCGGACCCCGAGGCCGCGCGCGCCCTGGTGACCGCGATCGGCGATCTGGGCGTGCGGACCGGTGAGGTGGGCGCGGCTGCGGGCGGCTGTCTGGCGGAGGTGGCCCGGGACCCGCTCGCGCCTCCCGCACTGCTGCTCGCGGCCCTGACCGGACTGGCCCGGTGCGCGCCCGATCGGTTGCCGCCCGGCGCGGTGGCGGCGGTCGGCGCCGCGATGCGCGGGGCCCGGCAGGCGCCCGAAGCCGCTCCGGCGGAGCCGCGCCCGCGGACGGACACCCTGGTGTCGTACCTGCGGGAGCTGCGGACCGAGCACCGGACTGCGGTCGATGCGGACGGGGCGATCGAACAACTCGGGCAGTTGCACCTGGCCCTCATGGACCGCACGGACGAGCGGCTGGCGCTGCTGGTCGACCAGTTGCGCAACCCGTCCCGGGGGCAGCGCCGCGCCGCGGTGGAGCAGGCGGGCATGTTGCTGACCGGCTGGCGGCTGCCGGGCGGGGAAGCGGTCCGGTTGTTGGCCCGGCAGGCACTGGACGGCGACGAGCGGCTGGCCCGGGCCGCGCTGGGCGAGTTGGTGCACCTGCACCCCCTTGCCCGGGGGGTCGCCGATGTGATCGCCGAGGCGCTGCCGGCGTTCCGGCACGAGGCGGACGACGCCGACTGGTTCTGGACCCGGTTCGGTCGTGCGGTCGCCCTGCTCGCGGCGCAGGGCGACCCCCGGGCCGTGCCGGAGCTGGCCCGGGCGCTGCGGTCCGGGAGCGTGCCCGATGACCTCCAGGAGGGGTTGGCGGCCCTGTCCACACACGCGGCGCCGCTGGGCGAGGTGCTGGGGGATCGACTCGCCCGGCTGCACCCCGGGGCCCACCGGCGCCGGGCGCGGCTCCTGGACGCCTTGGCGGTGCCCGCCCCCGCCGCGGCCCTGCCGCTGGTGGCGTCCTTCCTCGACAGCGAGGACGTCGCCACCCGCCTGGCCGCCCAACGCACGGTGGCGCGGTACGGAGTCGGGGCGGCGGAGCACGCCCCGGCCCTGCGGGCGGCAGCGGTCTCGGACCCGTCGCCGTACCGTCGTTCGGTCGCTGCCGAGGCGTTGTGGTCGGTCGTCGGGGCGGAGGGGCTGGAGCTCGTCCTCGGCGCCGTCGAGGACGTCCTGCGGCTGGACCGGCCGAACGACCGCGGGAGCGGCTTCCGCACGGCCGGGCGTCTCGGGCGGTCCGGCGCTGCGCTCGCGCCGCTGCTGCGGACCCGGCTGGCGGAGGACGGTCACCGCCCCGAGGCCGCGCTCGCCCTGTGGCGGGTCGTCGGGGACGCGCAGGAGGTGGCGCCGGTGCTGGTGGCGGAGTGGACGCGGTCCCCCTTCCACCTGGTCGAGATCGCCGGGTGCCTGGCCGAACTCGGTGCCGCCGGGGCGGACGCGGCGCCCTTGGCCCGGGCCGAGTTGGCCCGCCCGCGCCGCCACGGCAACGAGCAACCGGCGATCCGGCTGCGGTGCCACGTCGCCTCGGACGAGAAGCTGCTGCACGGGTGCCGGCGCGTCCTCGCCCGTGCGCCGCAGCGGTAGGCGCCTACCGGGACGACGCCGAAGACGCCGCGGACGCCGCTGACGACTCGGACGGGGAGGACGAGGGCGGGTTCTGCACCGGGAGGTCGAACACGTGCGCAGGGGTGACGATCCTGGTGATCGCCTGGCCGAACAGCGTGCTGGGTTCCTGTCCGTCGTGCAGGATGTCCGTGTTGAGCAGCACCACCAGGGTCGCCTTCGGTCCCGGCAGGTAGATCGTCAGGGACTCGTACCCGGGCAGTGAGCCGTTGTGGCCGATCCAGCCCTGGACGTTGAAGATGCCGAGTCCGTATCCGGCGCCCGGGATGGTGGTGGGAGCGGTCTTCAGTCGCTCCGCCTGGGTCTCTGGCGTCAGCAGGGTGCCGTTGGCGAGCACCGGGGCCCAGATCCGCAGATCGTGCAGGTTGGAGATCATCGCGCCGGCGGCCCAGCCCCAGGAGGGGTCCCAGTCGGTGGCGTTCTCGACCTTGCCGGTGGCCGTCTGGTCGGTGTAGCCCTGCGCGTGCGGGCTGGGGAAGGCGGCGTCCGTCGGGAAGACGGTGTTGCGCAGCCCCGCGGGGTCCAACACGTTTTGCTGGATGTACTCGTTCAGGGGCTTGCCGCCCATCTTCTCCACCACGAGCCCCAACAGGATGAGGTTGGTGTTGGAGTACTCGAACTGGCTGCCCGGCTCGAACTGGAGCGGGTGCTTGAACGCGTAGTTGAGCAGTTCCTGCGGAGTGAAGGGCCGTCGTGGATCGGAGGTCAGGGCCTTGAAGAAGTCCGGGTCCATGGAGTAGTTGAACAGGCCGCTGCGCATGCTGGCGAGGTCCCGCAGGGTGATCCGGTCGCCGTCCGGCACCCCGTCGACGTACCGGGCGATCGTGTCGTCGATGCCCACCTTGCCCTGGTCGACGAGTTCGAGGAGGGCGGTCACGGTGAACGTCTTGGTCTCGCTGCCGATCCTCGTGTAGAGGTCGGGGTTCATCGCCTCGCCCGTCGACTTGTCGGCGACGCCGAACGACCGGACGTAGTTGCCCTTGCCCGACGCCCACAGTCCGACGGTCACGCCCGGGACGTTCGTCTCGTCCATGACCTTCCGGACGGCGGAGTCGATCCGGGCCGCGAGGGCGGCGTCGAGCTCGGGGAACGCGGTGCTGGTCACCGTCGGCGGTGGCGAAGGGGTGTCCGAGGCGACGTGTGCCGGAGCCGCTGCCCCGGCGTAGGCACTGCCCGAGGACACCGGGGCGACCAGCAGGCCGGCCGCTGCCGCGGTGACGCACGCTCCTCGCCAGTGCCTGCGTGGGAACCTCATGGGGGCCTCCCTGCTGACCGGGGACAAAGGCTCTCCCAGGCTAGGCCCGCGCGATCGGCCCCGCACGGCGGCGCCGCCGTCGCCGGAATCCGGCCGGTCAGGGCCCGGGACGGGGGCTGTTCCGGTAGTCCTCGACCTGCTCCCGACACCGCTCGGGGACCCCGTGGCTCTCCGCCACGAGCGTTCCCGGAATCGGTCGACGCGTCGCCCGTTCCCGGTCGTGCGCGCGCAGCCAGGCGACCACCTCGGCGCAGGTCGCCTCCCTCGGGCGGGCGCACAGACCGGCGGGGTCGGCCGCGCATCCCGTGGGGTCCTGGCTGGCGTACGGCGCGGGTGGACTGGTCCTGGGCGCGGTGCTGTTGAGGAACTCCGTGGCCCCCCAGCCCGCGGTGCTCAGGACCGCTGCCGCAGCGGCGAAGGCCAGCGTCCGCCGCCTGCCGTTCGTCCGTCCCCCCATCCGTTTCCCCTTCCGCGGCCGGGCGGACGGAGCCCGTCGCCCACCACTCTTCTTGATCTGCTCATGTTACCTACGGGGCAAGGGAGTTGACGTCGCGCCCGGAGCAACAGGAGCGGTGCGGCTGCCCGGCTCGTCCTCCCGCACGGAGGACAGCGGCGTCGACCGACAGCAGGCACGGTAGGGTGAGGGCAGCGTCGCGTGCCGATGGCAGACCGTGTCAGGCATGGAGGCGCCGGATCGAAGGAGGTCGACGATGTACGCGTCGCATCCTTTGTTCTCGCGTGACTGAGCGCGAGACGACCAGGCTCGTCGCCTGGAGCCGAGAACTCCGCCAGGTGCACGAACGACTACGAGAAGCGCTGGCCGTGGCCCGCGACTCCGTTGCCGAAGGCACTGCCGGCGAGGCGGCCACCCGTGAACTGCTGCTGTACTGCCACGGCTTCTGCGCGGCTCTCGACGGCCACCACCAGGGCGAGGACCGCACCCTGTTCCCGGCCATCGCAGCCGCGCACCCCGAGCTTCGGCCGGTGCTGCGCTCGCTCGAACAGGATCACTCGATGATCGCCCACCTGCTGGGCGGCCTGCGCAACGCCGTCGAGCGGGCCGCACCGCCCGAGGAGCTCGACCGCCACCTCGAAGGCATCGCCGCGATCATGGAGAACCACTTCCGCTACGAGGAGCGGCAACTGCTCTCCGTACTCGAAACCCTGGAGCTGGCAGCCGCACCCGAGGAGGTGTTGGGCCCGCTGTGACCCCGCGTGCGGAGACCGTGGACGGGGAACGGGCGCTCAGGGCAGGGGGTGCGCCGCGCCGCCCGGGGTGTGCCGGGGCCAGCCGGGCGCACCGTCGTGCACGAAGGCGGACCACCGGGACCGCATCCGGGTTCCGGCGGCGGCCAGGTCCGCGGCCGGGGCGCCGGCCAGGACCGGCGCGTCCCGCCAGGCCGCGTCGTCTCCGAGCAGCAGCGGCAGTTCGGCGCAGTGGCAGGCGCCCAGCGGGTTGTCGGGGGCGAGCCGGCCGAAGACGTAGCGGTACGTGTCCGCGCCGGAGGAGGCCAACAGATCGGCGAACTGGCGGTTCGGGCCGTCGAACGCCTTCTCCTGCGCCCGGTGTCGGGCGCGGTCGGCGAGCCCCTCGCCGATCACCGGGAGGGCGCGGACCCGGGTGAACAGCGGGTGCCGCAGGTGGAAGGCGCGCATTTCGTCGCGGTTGGTGCCGAGGAGGACGGCGAGGCCCCGGCCCGCGCGCCGCACCAGGGCGCGGTGCCAGGCGGGCGGGGCGGGCAGCGGCCCGGCGTCGGCCACCGGGCCGAACGCGGGCGCGGTGTTCAGGCCGAACCGGCCGGCGAGTTGGATCACGGTGCGGGTCTGGGCGGTGAGGACCTGCTCCACGGATGCGGTCAGCGGGTCGGCGCCCAGGTGCTCCAGGAAGGTCCCGGCGGTCCGTTCGGCGGCGTGCGGCAGGATGAACGGCATGCCGAGGGGCGCGCTCTGGAGGACGGCCCGGTGGAAGAGTCGCGCGGCGTCCGGGATGCCGAGCAGCGCGGCGACGGAGTGGGCTCCGGCCGACTGGCCGGCGAGGGTGACCCGGTCGGGGTCGCCGCCGAAGGCCGCGATGTTCTCCTGGACCCAGCGCAGGGCGGCGAGTTGGTCCTGGAGTCCGAGGTTGCCGTCGCTGGTGCCGGGCGCGTACAGGTATCCGAGGGCGCCGACCCGGTAGCTGACGGTGACGACCACGAGGTCGCCCTCGGCACTGAGCCGCCGGCCGTCGTAGAAGTTCCACTCGCCGCTGCCGGTCAGGTAGGCACCGCCGGGCAACCAGACGAGCACGGGCCGCGACCCCTGCGGGTCGGGGGTGGTGATCGTGAGCCGCAGACAGTCCTCGGACTGGGGCACGGGGGCCGGGGTGCCCATCACGGCGGCCAGCCGGGAGGGCGACTGCGGGGCGCCGGGGCCGGACCGGGTCGCGTCGACCGTCGTCTCGTGCGGGGGTACGGGTTCCGGTGGGGCGAACCGGTCGGCGCGGGCGTACCGCAGGCCCCGGAAGGTCCAGCCCTCGTCCTGTCGCTCGCCCCGCCACGTCCCGGCGGGAGCCTTCACCACCGTCACGAGGATCTCCCCTCCCCTCGCACGTCACCTTGCGATGCCCGGACCGTACGACGTTCGGGAGACAGCACGCAAGTTCACTTGCGATGACCCCGCCGCCCCCCGGCCGAGGCCGTCCGGGGGGTGCGCGGGGCCCGGCTGCGGGACGGTGGTGTCCGACCGGACCCCGAGGTCGAGGCCGCGCGACGGGAGTTCTGGACCCGGCGGCTGGGCCGGGCCGTCGATCCGGTGCTCGACGGGATGCGCCCTGCTGTCCGCCCGGCAGCGGAGTGAAGGGGAGCGCGGGCACGGCGGGTTACGGGGCGGTGCCGTCGCCGAGCCGCAGGCTCCACCGACCGGCGCCGCCCGCCAGGGTCACCGCCGACAGGGGGCGTGCGTCGATGCTCCAGTAGGTGCTGGGGTGCACCTGGAGCGCGTACACCAGGGCAGCGCGCACGACGGCGGGTTCGGCGACGGCGACGATGCACACTCCGGCATCGGCGGGGCGGGTGTCGAGCCAGTGCCCGACCCGGGTGATGAAGGTCAGCAGGGACTCGCCGCCGTGCGGGGCGGAGCGCGGATCGCGCAACCAGGCGTCGAACGCACCGGGTTCCCGCCCGGCCACCTCGCCCAGGGTGCACCCGCGCCACCGGCCCATGTCGCAGTCGCTGAGGGCGGGTTGGACGAGCGGGGCGAATCCGAGCGCGGTACCGGTGGAACGGCTGCGCGGAGTCGGTGAGCAGTAGCGCAGTTCGGCGGCCCCGAACGCAACGAGCGCAGGGGCGGCGAGCCGTACGTCCTGCCAGCCGGCCTCGTCGAGCGGCCGGTCCTCGTCGAAGCGTTCCGCGAGCAGCGAGGAGCTGCGGGCGGCGGCGATGAGCGTGACCCGAACCTGCATGCGGTGATCGTGGAGTCCCGCAAGGCCAAGGTCAAGACTTCACGGAAGGTAATCTTCCGCACCCGTGGACGCCCGCGCCTCCCCGCCGACCTCCCGAAGCACCCACCCGCCACCCGGCGGGCATTCGCGGCCACCACCGCCTCCGCGCGGGCACCACGGTCTCCGCCGGGCGACGCTCAGCCGTGCGGCACGCCGCCGCGGTCCAGGTCCTCCCGCGCGGCGCCCAACCGACGGGCGCCCTCGGCGATCTCGTCGGGGCCGGCGACCCCGGCGTAGCTCAGTCGCAGGTGCGGCGCCGGGGGCTCGGCGCAGAAGTAGGGCCGGCCGGGCGCCACGGCCACCCCGCGGCGCAGCGCCGCAGCGGCGAGGGCGGCCTCGTCGGTGCCGTCGGGCAGCCGCAGCCACATCTGGTACCCCCCGAGCGCCACGTGCAGCGGGTGTGCGCCCCCCGTCGCCGCCGGCGAGCACTCCAGGGCCAGCCGCATCCGTTCCCGCCGCACTCGCAAGGCCTCGGCGACGGACCGCAGATGGCGGGGCCAGGCCGGCGATCCGACGAGTTCCAGTGCGGCTTCCTGGAGGGGGCGCGGGACGAAGAAGGTGTCGACGACCTGGATGGCCCGCAGTCGTTCCAGTACGGGTCCCCGGGCGGCGAGCGCCCCGATCCGGAAGCTGGGCGAGGTGGACTTGGTGAGCGAATCCACGTGGACGACCACACCGTCGGCGTCGTCGGCGGCGAGCGGCCGGGGCAGCGGGCCGTGGTCCTGGTGGGCGAGGCGACGCACGAAGTCGTCCTCGATCACGAAGGCGCCCGCCCGACGCGCGATGCGCAGCACCTCGGGGCGGCGGGCGGCGGACAGCACGGCCCCGGTCGGGTTCTGGAACAGGGGTTGGCAGACGAACACCCGGGCCCCGGTGGCCCGGAACGCGTCGGCGAGCAGTGCGGGCCGCACGCCGTCCGCGTCCAACGGGACGGGGACCGGGCGCAGCCCGGCGGCGCGGGCGATGGCCAGCATCCCCGGGTAGGTGGGCGACTCCACGAGGACGGGGGCACCGGGCGGGGCCAGGGCGCGCAGGGCGGTGGTGAGCGCGGACTGTCCGCCGGAGGTGACGAGGACCTCGGCCGCGGTGGTCGCGCCGCCGATCTCCCGCGCGAACCAGTCGCGCAGTTCCGGCAGCCCGTCCACGGGCGGGCGGGTCCACGCCCCGGGGCGGCGTCCGGCGCGGGCCAGCGCCCCGGCCATGGCACGTTCCGGCTGGAGGGAGGGGTGCAGATAGCCGCCGTTGAACTCGATGACCCCGGCCGGCGGTGCGGCGAGCGTGACCAGGACCCCGGAGGCGTCCACGGAGCGGGGCACCGGGTCGGCGGTGGCGTCGGCGCTGAGCGCGACCTCCTGCCAGGATGTGTCCCCGGTGGGGACGACCGGGGCGGCCGGGCCGCCGGCGCGGAAGGCACCGGCGCCGGGGCGGGTGACCACCCACCCTTCCGTCGCGAGTCGGGCGAGGGCACGCGACACGGTGACGGGGCTGACCCGGTAGCGCTCGACCATCGCACGACTCGACGGCAGCTTCTCGTCGAGCGAGTAGCGCTTCACTTCCGTCCGCAGGAGATTGACCAGCTCGTCCACGCTGCTACGCTCGTTCATGAGAGCCCACGATAGCGCTACCGTCGATGAGTCGATAGCGGTCGCCCGGCACCCCTCGGCCGCTCCCCCTGAGTCGGCCCCTCCACCGGCCCCTCCGTCGGCCGCCGCGTCGGCCGGAGGCACCGCGCTGGCCGCCCTCGGTGTCCTCGCCTTCTCCCTCACCTTCCCCGCCACCGCCTGGGGACTGGAGGGCTTCGGCCCCTGGTCCCTGGTGACGGTCCGCAGCGCGCTGGCCGCCCTGATCGCGGGCGGTTGCCTGCTCGCGCTGCGGGTGCCGGTACCGGACCGGCGGTACTGGCCGGGCCTGGCGGTCGTCGCGGCGGGCACGGTGCTCGGCTTCCCCCTGCTCACCACCCTCGCGCTCCGGACCGCCAGCACCGCGCACGCGGCCGTCGTCGTCGGGTTGCTCCCGCTGACCACGGCAGTCTTCGCGACGGTGCGCACGGGCAGCCGCCCCTCCCCCGCGTTCTGGGGCGCCGCCGGTGCCGGTGCCGTCGCGGTGCTCGCGTTCACCGTCGCCCGCAGCGGCGGCGCCCTCACCACCGCCGATCTGTACCTCTTCGGTGCCCTGCTGATCTGCGCCGCCGGCTACACCGAGGGCGGCCGGTTGGCCCGGGTCCTCCCGGGGTGGCAGGTCATCGCCTGGGCCCTGGTGATGTGTCTGCCGCTGGTCGTGCCGGGTGCCCTGATCGCCCTGGCGCACGAGCCGGTGGAGCTGACCGGGCGGGGCGTGGCCGGACTGCTGTGGGTGGCGGTCGGTTCCCAGTTCCTGGGGTTGGTGGTCTGGTACCGGGGCATGGCGGCGATCGGCGTTGCGCGCGCCAGCCAGCTCCAGCTCGCCCAGCCGCTGCTGACCCTGGGCTGGTCGGTGCTGCTGCTCGGCGAGCCCCTCGGCTGGACGGCACCGCTCACCGCGGTCGCGGTCCTGGTGTGCATCGCGGTCACCCAACGCGCCCGGACCTGAGCCGCGGCCCCGGGGCGGCGGCCCGGACGCGGGTACCCGTGACGGCGGCCGGTCGTAGACTGACGAACACGGCACGGATCGTCGGCCCCGGCGCCCGTCCGGGCCGCCCGACCGGGCGGTGCACGGGCCCCACCGGGTACGACGCTCCCCGGGCGGTACGAGGAGGGCACCGTGATGCGGGCAACCAAGGGCGACCACCTGGTGGTGCACGGCAGGACCGTGGGCCAGCACGACAGGGTCGCGGAGATCGTCGAGGTGATGGGCGACGCGGGCGGCCCGCCGTACCGCGTCCGCTACGACAACGGGCACGAGTCGGTCAAGTCCCCCGGGCCGGACTGCGTGATCCGGCACGAGACGCGCCGGCGGACGGACGACGGCTACCGCTGAGCCGGTCGGCGTCGGCCCCGCACCCGGGTCCGGTAGTGGTCCGCGACCACCCGGGCCAGGGCGCCGGACGGGTCGTCGCGGACCTCCCGGCCCGAGAAGAAGACGTGTCCGTCGACGCGCGGGTGGTCCCGGGCGAGCGTGAGGTGGCGGGAGAGTTCGGCGGGGTCCTGCCAGGCGGCGGGCTGCTTCGGATCGCCCGCCTTGTACAGGGCCTCGCCGATGTACAGGTCCACGTCCGTGCCCTCGGCGACCCGCGCCCACCAGCCGATCAGCTCGGCGTAGTCGGCGGGCTCGAAGCCGATGTTCCAGTACAGCTGCGGGCAGAGGTAGTCGATCCAGCCCTTGCGCACCCAGCTGCGGGTGTCCGCGTACAGGTCGTCGTAGGTCTGCACCCCGGCCCGGGTGTCCGAGCCGCGCGGGTCCGTCGCGGCGTTGCGCCACACCCCGAAGGGGCTGACCCCCAGCCGGGTGCCCGGCCGCACCTCCCGCAGCCGCTCGGCGGTCTCCCGGACCAGCAGGTCGACGTTGTGCCTGCGCCAGTCGGCCCGCGAGTCGAAGCCGTCGCCGTGCTCCGCGAACGCGGCGTCGTCGTCGAACTCCTGGCCCGCGACCGGGTACGGGTAGAAGTAGTCGTCCCAGTGCATCGCGTCGATCGGGTAGCGGCGGGCGGCGTCGAGCATCGCCTCCCGGACGAAGGCCCGCACCTCGGGCAGGCCCGGGTTGTAGTAGAGCTTGCCGCCGTACGGCACGACCCAGTCGGGGTGTCGGCGCGCGGGATGCCCGGCGGCGAGCCGGGTCGGGTCGGTGTGGAAGGCCACGCGGTACGGGTTGAACCACGCGTGCAGTTCCAGTCCCCGGCGGTGGGCCTCCGCGACGGCGGTGCCCAGGGGGTCCCAGCCGGGGTCGCGCCCCTGGGTCCCGGTGAGGTACTGCGACCACGGCTCGTGCGGTGACGGCCACAGGGCGTCGGCGGTGGGGCGGACCTGGAGGATCACGGCGGTGAGCCGCCGCTCCACGGCGACGTCCAGGAAGTCGGTCAGCTCGGCGCGCTGCTCCTGTGCCGTGAGCCCCGCCGCGGAGGGCCAGTCCCGGTTGGTGACGCTGGCGAGCCACATGCCCCGGGTCTCGGGGCCGTCCCGGGGCACGGGCACGGGCAGCTCGGGGCCCGCCGCCGCGTCGCCGGCCACCGCGAGCCCGGTCAGCGCCGTCATCGTGCCCACCGTGAACGCCCTACGGCTCACGAACCCCATGCATCCGCCCTTCCGTGGGCTGCGCACTCGCCCGGCGACCTTCGTCCGGCGACCGGTGCCGTCCGCGGCCCCGTCCGACCAGCATGCCCGACCCGACGCCCCGGTCCCGGCAGGTTCCGGAGTACCGTGCGGGGGAAGGCAGACGCCTGGGCCATACGGGTCCTGCCTGGACGAAGTTCACGAAAGGGACGAAGTGACGGACACGCTGACCGACATCACCCGCGTCGGAGTGGTGGGCTGCGGCCAGATGGGCGCGGGCATCGCCGAGGTCTTCGCCCGTGCCGGCCTGGACGTCAAGGTCGCCGAGACGACCGGCGAGGCGCTGGAACTCGGCCGCACCCGGCTCCACGGCTCCCTGGCCAAGGCCGCCGAACGCGGGAAGATCAGCGAGGAGGAGCGCACCGCCGCCGAGGCGCGGCTCACCTTCACCACGGACCTCGGCGCCTTCGCCGACCGCGATCTGGTGATCGAGGCCGTCGTCGAGAACGAGCAGGTCAAGACCGAGATCTTCCAGGTGCTCGACCAGGTGGTGACCCGCCCGGACGCGATCCTCGCCTCCAACACCTCCTCCATCCCGCTGGTGCGGCTCGCGGTCGCCACCTCGCGCCCCGACCAGGTCATCGGCATCCACTTCTTCAACCCGGCCCCCGTACAGGCGCTCGTCGAGCTGATCCCGGCGCTCACCACCTCCGAGGCCACCATCAGCCGCGCCCAACTGATGGTCGAGAAGGCGCTGGGCAAACACGCCATCCGGGCGCAGGACCGCTCCGGCTTCGTGGTGAACGCGCTCCTGATCCCGTACCTGCTGTCCGCGATCCGGATGTTCGAGTCGGGCATCGCCAGCCGCGAGGACATCGACAACGGCATGGAGCTGGGCTGTGCCCATCCGATGGGGCCGCTCAAGCTCGCGGACCTGATCGGCCTGGACACGGTGGCCTCGGTCGCCGACTCGATGTACGCGGAGTACAAGGAACCCCTCTACGGCGCGCCGCCGTTGCTCCAGCGGATGGTGGACGCGGGGCGACTGGGCCGCAAGTCCGGCTTCGGGTTCTACCCCTACGGTTAAGCCTCTGACCTGCTACGCAGCCGGTACAGCCCCCGCAACGGGCCTGTCAGGAGCTGAGACACGAGGAAAGTCCCTGAAGAGTCCCTGGGAAGTCCCAGCGCGGACATCCAGAACCGGCAACCTGTCGGCCCCGTAGCCCCTGCCCGCCGGGTCCAGCCGCCCGACCCTGCACCCCCTTCTGTCAGGGGTGCGATCGTTTCGGAGCGTGAAGGCCGCGTGCGCGGGCTGGCAAGCGGTGAACCGGCCGTTCCCGGACGGCGGGTACGGCCGGTTCACCGCAAGGCGTGGCCGGCCCGGCGGGGCATCGGTTCAGGCGCCGATGCCGATGGTGAGGCTGAAGATCTCGCGTACGGAGGTTCCGAACGTCAGCAGGGTCACGGACCCGAGCAGGGCGAACGAGGACGCGGAGAGCACGGACGCGGGGAGTGCGGTGGCCGCTGTCGCGGCGCGGCGGATGGCGGTCATGGACGGGTCCTCGTCACAGGGCTCGGGCGAGCGGTCAGAGCGGGGCGATCAAGGGGCCGAGGGCGTTGAGCAGGGCGACGATGGCGTCGGTCAGGGTCATGGAGGAGTCCTCTTTCCGGGGTCGGGGTCGGTGGTGTGCGCGCAGCGGCAGGGCGGTGGTGCGGCCTGTTGTTCTTCGAGGTGGCGCAGGCGGCGGGAGAGTTCCTGGACTGCGGCGATCAGCACGCCCTGGCCGTCGACGACGTCGATCGTGGTTTCCCGGCGGCCGTAGCCGAAGGCGGCCCGCCAGTCCTGGGCCATCGGCCCGATGTGCAGGGTGTCGGGGTCCCAGTCGTAGCGCCACTCGCTCACAGGCAGACCGTCCAGGAGCGCGAGGATCTGCGCACGGGTGAGAGGTTCGGCCCTCTCGGTCCGCGGCGGCCGGGGCCGCAGGAACGTCGAGGCGAACCCCCGGACCAGGGCGGCGAAACGCATGACAGGCTCCCGTCGGCGACGGCAAGGGCCGCCGCCGACTGCTGGGTTCGGGACGGGTTCAGGAGAGAGGCTCGATGTCGTGCTTCACGTCACGGTTGCTCGTGATGAGGGGCACGATGATCGGTTCGAGAGCGTCGACAACGCGCCGGATTGCGTCAAGCACATTCATGAAGGCTCCACGGCGATAGAGACAGATCTGGGTCGGTGATCATTCCATCAGCCCGGCCCGGCGGTTCGCCGGGGAAGATCGAAATTGATCGCCCGCAGCCGGTTCCGATCGCCTCGGCAGGAGGCTCGCGGACCGGAGGCCCGGCGTTTGCGGACTCGCGTCCCTGGCAAGCCCGGGGCTGCGGCTTTCGGCGGCTGCACTGCGGTGTGAACCGCTCCCGCCGACTGGAGTCAGGGCTGGTCGCCGGCCTGTTCGGCGATGGTGGCGCGTGTTTCGTCGGCTTGTTGCTGGATGTGCTGCTGGACGTGGGCGGGGACGCCCTGGTGGTGGAAGTGGGTGGTGAGGTCGGTCAGGACGGCTTCGGCCCGTTCCAGGTCGCCGGCCTTGGCGTGGACGCCTGCGAGGCGGCGCATGGCGGCGTTGAGGGTGAGGTTGTCCAGGCCGGTCGCCTCGTCCGTGCGGGAGGTGTCGATGGCGTCGGTCAGTTCGGTGACGGCGGTGGCGATGTCGGGCTGGCGGACGGTGAGGCGGCCGTCGGTGACGGTCTGGAAGTGGCGTCCGGCGTTGGCACCGTGGGCGAGGCGGGCGTGGGCGGCGAGCGGGTGGTCGCCGTGGCGTTCGATGAGTTCCTGGAGGGCGTCGTTGCCGGCGGTGAGAGTGGGGGTGTCGGAGCCGAGGAGGGTGAGCAGGGCTCCCTGTTCCTCGCCGAGGAGGAGTTCGCCGGCTTCCTGGTCGGTGCGGTCGAGGGGAAGGCGGACCCGGAGGGTGCGGGTAGGCGAGACGAGGCGGGTGCCGTCGAGGGCGGTGTGCACGGCGGTGACCCGGTAGAGGCCGGGGTCGGCGAAGGTGAGGCCGTCGGCGCCGTAACCGAGGTAGACCGTCTCGTACACCGCGGGCTGCGCGGCGGTGAGGGTGAGGGTCTGCTCGGCGGCGCCGTGCCCGTGGCAGGCGCGGACCATGGGGCGGAACGGGGTGGTGCGGCCTCGGGGGTCGGTGACCAGGACTACGGTCCGCTCACCGCCCGGCCCGATGTGCCGGGCGGCGGTCACCTCGTCGCGTGCGCCGGTGAGGGCGAGCTTCAGCTCGGCCGTGACCGGCTCGCCGTAGCCGAACACCTGCTTTCCGCCGAGGGTCAGCACCAGCCCGGAGCCGTCGTCCCGCAGAGGTGTCTGCGCCGTGGCGAGGGCCTCGTCGGGCAGGAGCGCGCCGTTGGTCTGGAAGGCGGAACCTCCCGGCACGACGTGCCGGTAGTGGCCGTGCCGCAAGTGGCGCAGTTCGTCCGTGGAGAAGTGGAAGGGGAAGTCCATCCAGAAGTGTCCGGGGCCCTGTCGGCCCGCTCCGTCGTCGTATCCCCAGGGGTAGTTCATCCAGGACAGTTCGCCGTAGCCCTGGTTGGGGCCCAGGGGGGACGGGGGATCGTTGATGTCCTTGCGCCAGGAGTGGGACAGGTTGAAGGCGTGGCCGATCTCGTGGACGTAGGTGAAGAGTTCGTCGGCGGTGCCCAGCGCCTGGTGGTCACGCAGGGACTTGTAGAGGATGACCAGGCCCTGACGGCCCCGAAACTGTGTGTCGAACATGAGCCCGAAGGCGTTCATGTAGGTGTAGGAGGCGATGAACGACCAGAGTTTCCACTGGGGGCTGGTGCCGCGGAGGCTGTAGTTCGCCCTCATCGCCGCGTACAGCTCGGACGGTGACCACAGCAGGTCCGTGCCGGAGCTGTCGGCGATGGTGTTGACGGTGCCGGCGGCCCGGATCTCCACCCCGGCCTCGGCGTAGGCGGAGGCGACGCTCAGCACCCGGTTGCGGTAGCCGGGCGGCACCGGCGCCAGGGTGGTGTCGTAGCTCTGGAAGACCTCCACCCCCTCGATCACGTCGGTCTCCAGCTCCACCGTCCGCAGCGCCGTGCCGGTCTGCGCGCAGGCGAACCGGATCGGGGCGGTGCCGTCCGGCTTGCTGAGGGCGAGGGCGGCGGCGGTGGGCGTGGCCGTGGCGGGGACGCGGGGGACGGTGAGGGTGAGGGTGGTCTGGGCGACGCTGCCGGCCCAGGCCAGGCCGTTCTGGGTCAGGGTGTACTGGTCGCCGTGCTGTTCGACGGTCAGGGCGTCGGTGCTGCGGAAGGAGCTGTAGTAGGAGCCGTCCGGGTTGAAGATGTCGGCGCTGACCATGCCCAGGGCCCTGCTGCCCTCCAGGTCCACGCGCAGCTCCGCGCGCTGGCCGGTGCCGGAGTCGTTCTTCCAGGTGCCCGTCACCGTCCGGTAGGGCGTCCGGTACGGCTCGGGCAGCGCGGCCAGGCCCGGTATCCCGAGTTCGTGCAGCTTCGCGGCGGCACCCACCGGGCCGGTCCGCCAGTTCAGTAAGAGCCCCTGGTCGCCCTTGACCAGCAGGCTCTGCCGGGTCCCGTCGGTGGCCGGCTTGTAGGCGATCACCTGGTCGAGATCGGCGCGGAAGCCCTCCGGCAGCCGGGCCCAGCCCGCGCAGCCCGACGCGTCCGGCCCCTCGGTGATCAGCGCGTTCCGGACCACCCCGCCGGTCCAGTGCAGGGTCAGCACCCGCGAGCCCTTGAAGAAGTACGTCTGCCAGTTCCCGTCCGCCGCGTTCGGCGCCTGCAGCAGTGCGTCGACCTGGGAACGGAAGAACTCGGGCAGCGCGGTGCCCCAGTTGTAGAAGGCGTCCCACCGGCCCTCGCTGATCTGCCCCCGGTCCCAGTTGTAGAACAGGATGCTGCTGCCCCGGACGAACAGCGTCGCCCACGACCCGCGATCCAGCGGTGTCATCACCACCGCCTCACTCGACTTCCGGTACGCCTCCGGCACCCCCTGGAAGTGGGTCACCACCGTGGTCAGCGGCCCCGAGGAGACCAGCGACTGCCCGTTGACCAGAGCGGCCTCCTCCCCCCGGCGGAACAGCGCCTTCCACTCCCCCTCCGGGTACGCCACCGCCCACGCGAAGCCCGTCGTCTTGTACCGCATGAACGCCATGAGCCATCCCCTCCCCAAGCGCCGCGGAACCTCGTGCCCGCGGCCCAGGGGCGAGTCTGACAGCGGTGAACCCCCAGCTCACAGACCGCAAAACGAGATTGACCCGATCCCCGGCACCATGCCGGTACCGCCCCGAACGCGCATACGACTTCACCCATCCGCCGGCGGTGTCCGGGGTGACCATCTGACCGGATTCTTCTTGATCCGCCCCGGACGCCGCCCTGCTGGAATCCCGCACCCCACCCTGCATGTCGAATGGGTGGACGATGAGAACGCGTCACGGAGAACACCTGCCGCACCGGGCGTTGGGGACCAGTGGTACAGCCATTGGCGCTGAGCGCTTGATCAAGGCCGTCCAGCACAGGTGATCGGCGACGAGGCCCGAGCTGGAGCGGTCCTTCGTCCTCGACGACGAGGATCGGAAGCTGATCGCGAAGCGGCGTGGTGAGCACAATCGGCTCGGCTTCGCCCTCCAGATGTGCACGGTCCGCTACATCGGGCTGCTTCTGGAGACCCCCTGGCCGTGCCGTGGCCGGTGGTGGAGCAGCTGGCGCGCAGCTGGAGATCGAGGACGTCTCCTGCGTCAAGGAGTACACCGAGCGGATGAAGACGGCGTACGAGCACGCGTGGGAGATCCGCGACGCGTACGGCTACTGCCCGTTCGAGGACCACGCCCAGGGCCGGAAGTTCCGAGCGTTCCTGCATGGCCGGGCGTGGACGGCGCACGCCGAGGGGCCGAAGGCGTTGTTCGACCACTCGGTGGGCCGGCTGCGCCGACACCGAGTGCTGCTGCCTGGGGTGAGCGTGCTGGCCCGGCAGGTCTCCGAGGTCCGCACGATCCTGCCGAACCGGTTGTCCGCGCTCGCCCGCTACGGTCTGGGCACCAAGGCGCCGAAGCTGGAGCGAACCCCCGGAGCCCAAGCGCACGGCGATGCTCACCGCGGTGATGCGCCACCTGGAGGCCAAGGCGATCGACGACGCCCTGGACCTGTTCGAGATCCCGGGAGGCGGTGCGCGAGGACGTCGTGGCGGGCCTGAGCTTGGCGGGGGACGCCGATCAGCACCTCAAGGAACTGGTCGAGGTCCTGGACGCGACGTGGAAGCAGATGGCCGAGCGCCTGGAGGAGTCCGGCACAGACGCGAAGATCAGTATCGAGATGCAGCCGAACGGCCGGGCGAAGCAGAACGTGGAGAAGCTCCACGCGCTCGGCGAGCCGAAGCCGTTGGCCTGGCTGCGTGGTCGGGTCGAGAAGATGCTCCCCAACATCGACCTGCCGAACCTGCTGTTCGACGTGCACGCCCGGACCGGGTCCTTGGACGCCTTCGTACACCTGGGCGACGGGAGGGCCCGCATGAAGGACCTGACCACCTCGGTCGTCGCCCTGCTCGTGAGCGAGGCGTGCAACATCGGCACGACCCCGGTGATCAACCCGAACGACGAGGCGCTCACCCGTGCCCGGCTCGTCCACGTCGACCAGTACTACCTGCGGGCCGACACCACCGCCGCGGGACGGGATCAGGCGGACCCTGACGCTGCGGTCCACGTACTGGCTGAGCGGCGCCGTCGGGGTCTCGCCGCTGTTCTCGGCCGACCATCGGTCCTCACCAGCTTCGCGACGACGGCACCGGCCAAGCAGATGATGGCGCCGGTGGCGTCCCGGCGGTCGGACCGGAATCCGTCCAGACGGCCACGCCTGAGAAGTGATCTGGCTCACACACTGTCACACGGATCGATCAGGCGGTGTCTTGTGCTCGAACCGCTCGAAACGAGGGAGACATCATGGCTGAGAACACCGATGTGGTCGTGATCGGCGGCGGGTACGCCGGCGTCATGGCGGCCAACCGCCTGACGCAGCGCGACGACGTCACCGTGACGCTGATCAACCCGCGCCCGACCTTCGTCCACCGGGTCCGCCTGCACCAGCTGGTGGGCGGGACCGACGCCGCCGTCGTCGACTACCAGGAGGTCTTGGCGGAGGGCGTCCGGCTGGTGGTCGACAGCGTGACGCGGATCGACGCGGCGGGGCGCGGTGTGGAGCTGGCGGGCGGTGGTGCGGTCGGCTACGACTACCTGGTCTACGCGGTAGGCAGTGGCAGCGCCGACCCGCAGGTGCCCGGAGCGGCCGAGTTCGCCTACCCGATCGCCACCCTGGAGGAGGCGGAGCGGCTGCGGCCGGTCCTCGACTCCGCGCCCACGACGGCCGCGGTGACGGTGGTCGGCGCCGGGCCCACCGGCATCGAGACCGCCGCCGAACTGGCCGAGCAGGGCCGCACCGTCACCCTTGTCTGCGGCGGCGCGCTCGGCCCGTACCTGCACACCCGGGGCCGGCGTTCGGTGGCTGGGCGGCTGGCGGCACTCGGAGTGACCGTGCTCCACGGCTCGGACGCCAAGGTGACGGCGGTGACCCGCGATGCCGTGCGGCTCGCCGACGGCCGGGAGCTGCCGAGCGCGGTGACCATCTGGACCGCCGGCTTCGGCGTGCCGGACCTGGCCACGCGCAGTGGGCTGAGCGCCGATGTCCTGGGCCGCCTGCTCACCGACGAAACGTTGACGAGCGTGGATGACGACCGCATCGTCGCGGCCGGCGACTCGGCGGCGCCGTCGGGCCTGCCGCTGCGGATGAGCTGCCAGGCCGCGATGCCGCTGGGCGCGCGGGCCGCCGACACGGTGCTCAGCCGGTTGGCGGGAGAGCAGCCCGAGACCCTCAACCAGTCGTTCGGAGCGCAGTGCATCAGCCTGGGACGGGGCACCGGCATCTTCCAGTTCGGCAACAGGTCCGACGTCGCGGTGTGGTTCCACCTTGACGGTCGCCTCGGCGCGAAGATGAAGGAGGCCGTCTGCAAGGGCATCGTGAAGCACCTGGCCGATGAGGCGCACAAGCCCGGCGGGTACAGCCTGCACCGCATGAAGGGAGGCGCCGGGCGCCAGGAGGCGCTGGAGGTCATGCGCGCCGAGGCGCCGGTCGTCGTCGAACGGGTTTCGTAGGTCCGGGCCGGCCGAGGAGGAGATGATCAAGACATGAGCGATGATCACGCCATTGACCGGGCGACCGAGACATTCGTCGCCCACCGCAATCTGCTCTTCACCGTCGCGTACGAGATGCTCGGCTCGGCAACCGATGCCGAGGACGTCCTGCAGGAGACCTGGCTGCGGTGGGTCGAGGCCGACCTGGAGCAGGTGCGCGACCAGCGCGCGTACCTCGTCCGGATCACGACCCGGCAGGCGCTCAACCGGCTGCGCACGGTGTCGCGGCGCAAGGAGTCGTACGTGGGCCCGTGGCTGCCGGAGCCGCTGCTGACCGCGCCCGACGTGGCCCAGGACGTCGAGCTCGCCGAGAGCGTGTCGATGGCGGTGATGCTCGTCCTGGAGACGCTGTCGCCGACCGAGCGGGCCGTTTTCGTGCTGCGCGAGGTCTTCGACGTCAGCTACAACGAGATCGCGGCGGCGGTCGACAAGACCCCGGCGGCCGTCCGCCAGATCGCGCACCGGGCCCGCCGGCACGTGGATGCCCGGCGCCCGCGCGAAGTGGTGTCCCAGAGCCAGACGCGGGCGGCTCTGGAGTCGTTCTCGCGGGCACTGGAGGGCGGAGACCTGCAGGGCCTGCTCGACGTGCTTGCGCCCGCGGTCGTCTACATGGGCGACGGCGGCGGTGTGAAGCACGCTGCGCTGCGGCCGATCGTCGGCGCCGACAAGGTGGCCCGCCTCTTGGTCGGCGGCCTCGGCAAGAGCACGATTCCGATCACCTTCGGCCCCACCGTGCTCAACGGCAGCCCGGCGCTGGTGGTCCACATGGACGGCGAGCTGGACGGCATCCTGGCAGCCCGCGTAGAGGCCGGCCGCATCACCGGCCTCTACGTCGTCCGCAACCCTGAGAAGCTGTCCCGCATCGAATCCGAGACCCCCCTCGCCCTGCGATGAACTCCCAGTGCCGGATCAGCCACTTGGGGATCAGGCGCAGCACTGAATCCGTACGGTTCACCTCGCGTGTCACAACATCGCCTATCAGAACACGTGAAGCTCGCCATGTTCATCTGCTCGGCGGCGGCATCTACCCCCGGGGTGGGCACGCCCGGGAGAGCCTCGAAGGCGATCACGTCTCCGCAGGTCGCCATTCGCAAGACCCCTCTCGAAACCGGCATGTTGTGCGAGGCACTTCTGAGAGATCCCCGCATGGATCTCCCGCCCGATCAGGCCGCATCGGTGGTAGAACGTCACAACTGCCCGAACTGTGATGCGCCTGCCGCGCCCGGGGCGGGAAGACTGCCGCGAAGCAACACACCCCCAGGTTCGTCCTCGTCCCCGCGCCCCGCGAGGAACGGGAGGTCCCGGAGAAGACTCTCGCCCTGGCCCACCAGTTCAAGGAGGCCGCCCCCGAGACGCCCGTCATCATCACCGTCCACGAGCTGAAGCGTCTGGCCAGGAACGCCGCCGAGCTGATGACGCTGTCCGCCGACCTCCAGGCTGGCGGCATCCAGCTCGAACTCCTCACAGGCCCGCTCACCGGCATCTACGACCCTGATGGCATCGGCGCCATGTTCTTCGCCGTCCTCGCCGTCCCGGGCAGATCGAGCGCAACCACATCCGGGAGAAGACCCTCGAAGACCCGCGTACCGCTGAGGAGATCGACCTCCGCGAGCGGCTCCAGTCCCAGTCCCCGTCCGAACGCCGAGACCCGCAGCTGACAGCCGCGATCAGGCGCTTCGCGCCAACGGCTGTACCGCTGGTACCCATGGCCGAAAAGCGACGGCCGTGTCCCGGTATGAACCCGACCGGTGTTCGGCCCACTGGGCCTCCAGGCCCCGGCTCACGGGGTCCACACAGGAGAAGCCCGGCGGGGCGGCAGCGACTAGGCCGACAATGAGACCACACCCCCGGAAGCACCAAGCCTCTCCAAGGCCCAGTCGAGCGCGGACGCCTCGGTGTCACACAGACGCGCGATCAGGTTCGTCTGCTCGGGCAGGAGGATCCTCCGGGGGATCACGAAGGTCTCGCGAACCCGGTCGAGGGGCAGTCCGCGCCGGAAGCCCTGCGCGGTGCGCCGGAGTACGCTCTCGTCCGGTGGGAGGAGCAGTTCCCGGGGTCCGGCGTTGGAGACGACGATTCCGGCGACGTGGACGTGTTCAGCGTGCCCTGGTCGGTCTCCACCAGGTCCCCGGACAGGGTGGTGCCCTGGGGCGCCTGCCCGGGATGGACGGTCAGCCGCCTCCCCACAGGGCTGCGGACGTCGACTGCGGCGCCGGTGGTCGCGCACTGTTCGGCGGCCTGATCGGGACACCTGCCGCTCCATGAAATAGCAGGTCAGAGGCATAACCAAGTGATGGACTGGATGTACGCGGAATACAGTCCGGCTTCGGGTTCTCCCCCTACGGCTGACGCATCGCGGCCGGGCGCAGTCAGATCACCCGGTGGGCGGGCCGGGGCGACGGCGGGCCCGACCGGGTGCCCACACCCACCCGGTCGTTGCGCAGGACCAGCAGCGCCACGTCATCGGCGGGCGCCCCCGAGACGTGCCGCGTCAACTGCCCGAAGACGGCCCGGACCACCCCGTCCGGGGAGAGCGGGACGCTACGGATGGCGTCCAACAGCGCCACCTCCAGCGGGAAGAAACGACCGCGCCGGTCCCGGGCGTCCGCCGCCCCGTCGGTGTGCAGGAACAACGCCTCGCCGGACAGCAGCCGCCCGCAGCGCACCAACGGCAGTTCGGCGGGCAGCGGGAAGAGCCCCAGCGGCGGCAGCGGATCGGCCTCGGTGACGGGGAACGCCCGTCCCCGGGCCCCCCGCGGACCGGCGAGGGCGCGCAGCCGGTAGGGCCAGGGGTGGCCGCAGTTGACGGCGACGACCTCGCCGGCCGGGTCGATCTCCACGACCAGCAGGCTGACGAACTCCTCGGCGACCGGGCCGTCCGGTGCCGGGTCGAGTCGGGCCCGGTCGTCCAGGTGACGGGCGAGGGCGCGGTCCAGCCGGCGGACGACCCCGGCGAGTTCGGGCTCGTCGTGCCCCGCCTCGCGGAAGCTCCCGATGACCGCGGCGACCGTCGACAGGGCGGCGAGGCCGTGTCCCCGTACGTCGCCCATGACGATCCGCACCCCGTACTCGGTGGCGAGGACGTCGTAGAGGTCGCCGCCGACGCACGCGTCGCGCTCCACCGAGAGCCGTCCACCGGCGAGGGCGAGGCCGTCGATCCGGGCCGGGAGGGGGCGCAGTAGGGCGTTCTGCGCGGCGCGGGCGACCCGCAGGGCCTGTTGGACCTCCCGCTGCACCACGGTGCGGACGTGGACGACGAACCCGGTGCCCACGGCGAAGAACACCGCGCCGTTGACGAGCCGGGCCTCGATGCCCGCCTCCCGGGCCAGGGGGCAGACGAGCTTGTAGGTGACGGCGATCGCACCCCAGAGGGTCGGCAGACCGAGCACCCGTGCGGAGGAACGGACCCAGGGCGGAACCCCCGCGCTGCTACGGATCATGCCGACGGCCCCCCTCGTAGGCCCTGCATTCGGGTCGAAACCCTTACGGCCGGATCGATTCTGGCGACCCGATCGGCCGTTCGGGCCACTTCGCCCGACTGTGCCACCCGAACGAGTGAGCAAGAGTGCGGGCAAGCAGAAGGGGCGCGTCCGATGACTCGGACGCGCCCCTTGAGAGACACCCACCCGAGGAGGGCCCGCGCAGTGCGGGGCCTCCCTCGGGTCAGACTCCGCGCAGCACCGCACCCGCTCCGTCGGCCGCCCGGGCGACGGCCGCGTCACGGGCCGCGGACGCCTCCTCGACGGTCAGCGTGCGGTCGGGCGCCCGGAAGCGCAGCGCGTACGCGAGCGACTTCTTGCCCTCCCCGACCTGGTCGCCGGTGTAGACGTCGAACAGGCGGACGGACTCCAGCAGCGGACCCGCGCCGAGCCGGAGCTGGTGCTCCACGAAGGCGGCGGGAACCGCGGCGTCCACCACGAGCGCCACGTCCTGGGTCGCCACCGGGAAGGTGGAGATCCGGGGCGCCTGCGGCAGCCCCTCGCCCGCGCGCTGGAGCAGGTCGAGGTTCAGCTCCATCGCACTGGTCCGGGCGGGCAGCCCGAACGCCTTGACCACCCGCGGGTGCAGTTCGCCCGCGTACCCGACGGGCGTCTTCACCCCGTCGACCGCCACGAACAGCGCCGCGCAACGCCCCGGGTGCCAGGGACCGTACTGGCCCTGCTCGACGGCGAGTTCGGTACCGGCCTCCCGGGCCACCGTGCGTGCCGCCTCGACCGCGTCGGCCCAGCCGGCGGGACGGCCGGCGCCCCACCAGCCGGCCTGCTCGCGGGCGCCCGCGAGGACCACGGCGAGGTGCCGGGGCTGGACGGGCAGCGCGGCGGTGAGCGCCACGACCTCCTCGTCCGAGGGGCGGCGGTCGACGGGCAGCCGGCCCGCGATCCGCTGCTCCTGACGGGGGTGGAACACCAACCCGGTCTCGAAGAGCGCGAGGTCGTGGCTGCCGCGCCCGTCGTTGCGCCGCAGCGCGTTCAGAAGGCCCGGCAGCAGCGTGGTGCGCAGCGCGGGTTCCTCGTCGCTCAGCGGGTTGACGAGCCGGACCGTCCGACGGTTCGGGTCGTCGGCGGCCAGCGCGAGCTGGTCGAGGGCCTGCTCACCGAGGAACGGGTAGTTCAGCGCCTCGACGTAGCCGGCCCCGGCGAGCGCCCGGCCGACCCGGCTGTGCAGCCGCTGCCGGTCGGTGAGCCCGCGGCCCGCGGGGGGCCGGGGCAGCGTGGAGGGCAGGTTCTCGTAGCCCTCCAGCCGGATGACCTCCTCGGCGAGGTCGTTCGGGTCGGTGAGGTCGGGCCGCCAGGTGGGCACGGTGACGGTCAGCTCGTCCTGCCCGTACACGTCGCAACCGACCTGCTGGAGGCGGCGGACGACCGTTTCCCGCCCGTAGGTGACGCCGGCGACCTTGTCCGGGTGGTCGGCCGGGATGCGGATGGTGTGCGGGGCGTCCGGGCCGATGAACTCGGTGACGCCCGCGTCAGCGGTGCCGCCGGCGAGCAGGATCAGCAGGTCGACGGTGCGCTGCGCGGCGGCGGACGCGGCGAGCGGGTCGACACCGCGCTCGAAGCGCTTGGACGCCTCGGAGGCCAGCTTGTGACGGCGGGCGGTCCGCGCGATGGTCACGGCGTCGAAGTGCGCGGCCTCGACCACGACCTCGCTGGTGCCGGTGACCGCGCCGGTCTGCGGGTCGACGACCGCGTCCGCGATCTCCGTGTGGGCGCCGCCCATGACACCCGCGAGGCCGATGGGCCCGCGGTCGTCGGTGATCACCAGGTCCTCGGCGTCGAGGGTCCGCCGGACGCCGTCCAGGGTGGTCAGCTGCTCACCGGCCTCCGCGCGACGCACCCCGATGGGTCCGTCGACGCGGCTGCGGTCGTAGGCGTGCAGCGGCTGGCCCAGCTCCAGCATCACGTAGTTGGTGATGTCGACGGCCAGGGAGATCGGGCGCATCCCGGCCTTCTGGAGGCGGCGGCGCAGCCAGATCGGGGACCGGGCCTCGGGGTCGAGCCCGGTGACCGTGCGGGCGGTGAACCGGTCGCAGGCGCGCGGGTCGGCGACCTGGACGGGGTAGCCGTAGGCGTTGGGGCCGGGCACGTCGAGCAGGGCCGGGTCGCGCAGCGGCAGCCCGTAGGCGGTGGCGGCCTCGCGGGCGACGCCGCGCATCGACAGGCAGTAGCCCCGGTCGGGGGTGACGGCGATGTCGAGGACCTCGTCGACGAGTTCCAGGAGTTCGATCGCGTCGGTGCCGACCTCGTGCTCGGGCGGCAGGACGATGATGCCCTTGGTGCCGTCGTCGCCCATGCCCAGCTCGTCGGCGGAGCAGATCATGCCGCGCGAGACCCTGCCGTACGTCTTGCGCTCGGCGATCGCGAAGCCGCCGGGCAGTTCGGCGCCGGGCAGCACGACGACGACCTTGTCGCCGACCGCGAAGTTGCGGGCGCCGCAGACGATCTCCTGCGGTTCGCCGGTGCCGTTGGCGGTGCCGACGTCGACGGTGCAGAAGCGGATGGGCTTCTTGAACCCCTCCAGCTCCTCGATGGTGAGGACCCGACCGACGACGAGGGGGCCCTTGAGGCCGGCGCCGAGCTGTTCGACCGTCTCGACCTCCAGGCCGGCGGCGACGAGCCGGTCCTGTACGTCACGGCCGGTCTCGGTGGCGGGGAGGTCGACGTACTCCCGCAGCCAGGAAAGCGGGACCCGCATCAGATCTCCATCCCGAACGGCCGGGTGAAGCGGACGTCACCCTCGACCATGTCTCGCATGTCTTCGACGTTGTGGCGGAACATCAGCATCCGTTCGATGCCGAACCCGAAGGCGAATCCGCTGTACTTCTCCGGGTCGACGCCACAGGCGACGAGCACCCGCGGGTTGACCATGCCGCAGCCGCCGAGCTCGATCCACCCCTCGCTGCCACAGGTGCGGCAGGGGCGGTCCGGGTTGCCGATGGACTCGCCGCGACACACGTAGCAGAGCATGTCCATCTCGGCGGACGGCTCGGTGAACGGGAAGTAGTTGGGCCGCAGTCGGGTCTTCATCCCGGCCCCGAAGAGCGCCTGGACCATGTGGTCGAGGGTGCCCTTGAGGTCGGCCATGGTGAGGCCCTCGTCGACGGCGAGCAGCTCGATCTGGTGGAAGACCGGCGTGTGCGTCGCGTCCAGCTCGTCGGTGCGGTAGACCCGGCCCGGGCAGACCACGTAGACGGGGAGTTCACGGCCGAGCAGCGCACGGGCCTGCACCGGGGAGGTGTGGGTGCGCAGTACCACGCCCGAGTCGGCAGCCCGGTCTCCGGGGGCCTCGGGGCCCGCGACGAAGAACGTGTCCTGCATCTGCCGGGCGGGGTGGTCGGGGGTGAAGTTCAGGGCGTCGAAGTTGAACCACTCGGCCTCGACCTCGGGGCCCTCGGCGACCTCGTAGCCCATGTCGACGAAGACGTCGGCGACCCGCTCCATCAGGGTGGTCAGCGGGTGACGGGCCCCGGCCGGTACGCGGTCGTACGGCAGGGTGACGTCGACCGCTTCCTCGACGAGGACCCGGGCGTCCCGCTCGGCCTCCAGTTCGGTCTGGCGGGCGGCGAACGCCTTGTTCACCGCGCCCCGGGCCTGGCCGACGCGCTTGCCCGCCTCGGCCTTGGCCTGCGGGGGCAGGGCGCCGATCTCCCGGTTGGCGAGCGCCAGCGGGGAGGTGCCGCCCGTGTGGGCGATCTTCGCCTCCTGGAGCTGTGCGAGGTCGCCGGCGGCGGCGAAGGCGGCGAGCGCCTCGTCCCGCCTGCGCTCGATCTCTTCCGGTTTCAGTGCCTCGACCTCGACAGGGTCGTACGACTTGTTCGGTGCCGACATCTCTTCCCGTGCTTCCGATTGGCTGGCGGATGGTCCCCGTCCCGGCTCGTGGACGCCCCGTCCCCGGTGGGGGACGTTGCCGCCCCGGACCGTGGGGACGCAAAGGTGCCAAAGGCCGAGTCTAACGGGGTCGGGAGCCGCCCCTGCGCCGTAGGCCCGTGGTGCGGGGACCCGTCGGGGCGGGCGGCTGCCCTGACCGCGCGTGTGCGCGGAGCGTGCCCGTGACCCCTCAGACCAGATAGGCGGGGGTGGCCACGGGCAACGTAAATCGGAACTCGGCGCCGCCCGCGGGGCCCCGGCCGACGGTGATGGTGCCGCCGTGGGCCTCGACGATGCCCTTGACGATGTACAGGCCGAGCCCGGTGCCGCCGCGCTTGCTCCCCCGCCAGAAGCGGGTGAAGACACGGTTCATGGACTCCTCCGGGATGCCTGGCCCCTCGTCGCTGACGGTGACCGACGTCCCGGTGATGCCGGGTTCGCGCGGGGACGGCGAGGGCTCCACGTCGATGCTGACAGTTCCCTCGCCGTGGCGCACCGCGTTTTCCAGGAGGTTGCTGAGCACCTGGTCGATCTTGTCGGGGTCCGCCCACAGTCCGGGCAGTGGTTGCCGCAGCCGGACGAGGAACCGGTCGACGGGCTGCCCGGCGGCCACGTGCGCCTGGACGTGGCGGCCCACGGCGGCGCCGATGTCGACGGGCTGGCGCCGGACCTCCAGCCGTCCCGAATCGATGCGGGAGATGTCCAGGAGTTCCGCGATGAGCCGGGTGACGCGGTTGGCGTCGGCGTCGACGGTCTCCAGCATCAGTTTCTTCTGGTCGTCCGTGAAGCGCTCCCACTTGGCCAGCAGGGTCGCGGTGAAGCCCTTGACGGAGGTCAGCGGGGAACGCAGTTCGTGGGCGACGGTGGCGATCAGCTCGGCGTGGCTGCGCTCGGTGCGCCGGCGGGCCTCGGTGTCCCGCAGCGAGACGACCACCCGGCGCACGGGGCCCCGCGGCTCGGTGCGGACGTAGCGCGCGGTGACCATGACCTCCCGGCCGCCGGGGAGCAGCAGGTTGCGCTCGGGCTGGCCGCCGCGGATGACGAGCCCGCCGTACGGGTCGGTCAGGCGCCACCAGCGGCGGCCTTCCAGGTCCTCCAGCGGCAGGGCGCGCTCCAGCGGGGCGCCGAGGGCGGCAGCGGGGCTGACGGCGGTGATCCGGGCGGCGGCGGCGTTGAAACAGATGACCCGCCCGGTCTCGTCGGCGATGACCAGCCCGTCGGGGAGGTCGTCCGCGGTGATCCCGTGCGCGTCCGGGCAGGACGGCGCGTCCGGACCGGGCGCGCCGCCCGTGTCCGCGGCGCTGCTGGTGCCGACAGCCATAACCCCGTACCCCACCTCTCGAACTGGTGCAGTGGGCCCCCGAGTTCGTCACCCTACTAGCCACCGGTCCCCGACTGCCAGAAACCGCCGGCCGCCCGGGGACGTACCCGAGGCACGGGGCGGGCGGGCACGCCGGTGCGTGTGCGCCCCGGGCGCGCCCTACGCCTGGCAACCGCCCCGCGTGCGCTGCGCCCGGGCCGAGGCGTAGAGGCAGACCGCGGCGGCGGTCGCGAGGTTCAGGCTCTCCGCCTTGCCGTGGATGGGGACCCGGACCACGGCGTCGGCGAGGGCGCGGGTCTCCTCGGGCAGGCCCCAGGCCTCGTTGCCGAACACCCAGGCGGTGGGCCCGCCCATGGTGCCCCGGTCGAGCTCGGTGTCGAGGTCGTCGGCGCCCGCGCCGTCGGCGGCCACGATCCGCACGCCCGCCTCCCGCAGCCGGGTGACCGCCACCTCCACGGGGACTCCGACGGCCACCGGCAGGTGGAACAGGGAACCCACCGAGGCGCGGACGGCCTTGGGGTTGTAGAGGTCCACGGAGGCGTCGGTGAGGACGACGGCGTCGGCGCCGGCCGCGTCGGCGCAGCGCAGGACGGTGCCGGCGTTGCCCGGGTCGCGGACGTGGGCGAGGACCGCGACCAGGCGGGGGCGGGCGGCGACGACGTCCTCGAAGGGGGTGTCGAGGAACCGGCAGACGCCGACGAGGCCCTGCGGGGTGACGGTGGTGGAGATCTCCGCGATGACCTCTTCACCGGCGAGGTGGACGCGGGCGCCCGCGCGGCGGGCGTCGGCCACGATGTCGGGGTAGCGGTCCGCGGCGTCCGGCGTGGCGAAGATCTCCACCAGGGTGGGCTGCCCCGCGGTGCGGTGGGCCGCCGCCTCCCGGACGGCCTGGGGCCCCTCGGCCAGGAAGAGGCGCTCCTTGCCCCGGAAGTTGCGGCGCGCCAGCCGCTTGGCCGCCGTGACCCGCGCGGATCGCGCGGAGATCGGCTCGGGACCGGTGGACATCGGGGCTCTCCCTGGGGTCGGTGCGGGCCGGCTCGCTCCCCGCGGCGGACTCGCGGACCGGCGGTCCGGCACTTCGGCCGGGGGAACGGGCGGCGGGGGCGGACGCAGCCGGACCCGTGGACCGGGTCGGTCCACGGGTCCGGGCGTCACCGTCTGGGTGCGGCGGGAGCGGTGTTTCAGGCAGCCGCGCGCGGCGCGTTCACATCGCTGGGCAGCGCCTTCTGCGCGACCTCGACGAGCGCCGCGAAGGCGTTCGCGTCGTTGACGGCCAGCTCGGCGAGGATCTTGCGGTCCACCTCGATGTTGGCGGCCTTCAGACCCTGGATGAAGCGGTTGTAGGTGATGCCGTTGGCGCGGGCCGCGGCGTTGATCCGCTGGATCCACAGCTGACGGAAGTCGCCCTTGCGCTTCTTGCGGTCGTTGTAGTTGTAAACGAGGGAGTGGGTGACCTGCTCCTTCGCCTTGCGGTACAGGCGCGAACGCTGACCGCGGTAACCGCTGGCCTGCTCCAGGATTGCCCGGCGCTTCTTGTGGGCGTTGACTGCCCGCTTGACGCGTGCCACTTGTTAGCTCCTTGTAGCGGGGCCGCGGTGTTCGTCACGCGGCCCGGTATCGATTGGGTCCCGGTCCTGGCGTCGCACGGCCCCCTGGGGGGCCCGCGACGTCACTTGCCGAGAAGCTTCTTGATCTTCTTGGCGTCGCCCGGGGCCATCTCGGCGTTGCCGGTGAGACGACGCGTCAAACGGGACGACTTGTGCTCGAGCAGGTGGCGCTTGCCGGCGCGCTCGCGGAGCACCTTGCCGGAGCCGGTGATCTTGAAGCGCTTGCTGGCACCGCTGTGCGACTTGTTCTTCGGCATAGCGCCGTTATCTCCTCGTCGGTGGCGCCCCGGTGCCCGGTCCGGAGACCGGGCACGGTGGAGCGTCATGTGTGTTGATGGACATCCCCGGACGCGAGTCCCGGGATCACGCCTCGGCGGGCGCCTCGGCCGGAGTCTCCGCGACCGGAGCCTCTTCGACCTGAGCTTCCTCAGCCGGAGCATCCTCAGCCAGAGCTTCCCCAGCGGCGGGCTGCTGCGTGCGGCCCGGCTGCAGGGCCTGGCGCTCGGCCTTGCGGGCGGCCTGGGCCTCCCGGGCTTCGGCCATCGCCTCGGTCTTCTTCTTGTGCGGACCGAGGACCATGATCATGTTGCGGCCGTCCTGCTTCGGGTTCGACTCAACGAAACCCAGGTCCTGGACGTCCTCCGCGAGCCGCTGGAGCAGGCGGTAGCCGAGCTCCGGCCGGGACTGCTCACGGCCACGGAACATGATCGTGATCTTGACCTTGTCACCCTGCTTGAGGAACCGGACGACATGACCCTTCTTGGTGTCATAGTCGTGCGGGTCGATCTTCGGCCGGAGCTTCATCTCCTTGATGACCGTGTGCGCCTGGTTCTTGCGCGCCTCACGGGCCTTCATGGCCGACTCGTACTTGAACTTCCCGTAGTCCATGAGCTTGCAGACCGGCGGACGGGCGTTCGCCGCGACCTCGACCAGGTCCAGGTCGTACTCCTGCGCAAGCTCCAGGGCCTTGGCAAGCGGGACAATCCCGACCTGCTCGCCGCTGGGACCGACAAGTCGCACCTCGGGAACGCGAATCCGGTCGTTGATGCGGGGCTCGGCGCTGATGGATCCTCCTCGGTAGCACCACGCGGCGGCCTGGCTGGACAGCCGCGTAACGTCTCTTTTCGTTAGACCTAACCGCGCCGACACACGAAAAATGCCCCGGACGATCACAGCGGGGCTCCTCACGTACCGGAACACCGCCGCGACAGCGCGGGGCGTACATTCGGGCTGATCACACCTCGGGGACGTGATCGCCTGACCGGTGACCCGCCACCCCGGAGGGCGGTCAGGTGGGAGAGCGGAGCCTCCACTTGTGGGCCGGGCACGCGAATGCCCAGCCGGTCGTTCACCCAGATTAACAGTTCCGGGACTGCACGGCCAATCAGCGCCACGGGGGCCGCACCCCCTGGTCGCGGGGCGCTGGGCCTATCGTGTGGGGCATGAGTGACGCCACCCCAGAGAACCCGGCCGGCCCGGCCCCCGCGGACGCCGACGGCTCGGCCCCCGACTTCGACACCATGACCCGCGACATCGCCGATGTCCCCGCGGTCGAGGTGATCACGACGGTGGCGGTCCATCTGATGAGTGCCGCCGCCGTGAACCTCGGTCTCGCGGAGGAGGGCGACCAGCACAAGGACCTCGACGAGGCCCGCAAGCTGATCCACGCGCTGGCCGGTCTGGTGGACGCGGGCGGCACCGAGATCAGCTCCTTCCACGCGGCTCCGCTGCGCGACGGCCTCAAGTCGCTCCAGTTGGCCTTCCGCGAGGCGTCCACCGTCCCGGACGCGCCGGGCCAGGGGCCGGGCGAGAAGTACACGGGCGCGGTCTACGGCTGACCCGCGCACCCGGAACACCACGGATGTGAGGAGAGGGGCCCCGCGGGGCCCCTCTCCTCATGCCCGCTTCAGACGCGCGCGTACAGCGGCTCCCCCGGCGGGGTGCTGCCCGGCGGCAACAGCGCCAGGTCGAGACCGCGCACCAGCCGGGCGCGCAGGGTCAGGTCATCGGCCAGGCGCTCGGCCAGGGCCCGCACCACGTCGGTGGCGGGCGCCGTCGGGTCCAGGACGAGGGCGAGGACGGCGTCCGCGTGACCCGCGCCGAGGTGGGCGCTGACCACGGCGGGCTCGGCCGCGACCACGGCCCGCACCGCCTCGGCGACCGCCGGG
Organism: Streptomyces sp. NPDC127068; assembly: GCF_042724695.1. Classification (NCBI taxonomy): domain Bacteria; kingdom Bacillati; phylum Actinomycetota; class Actinomycetes; order Kitasatosporales; family Streptomycetaceae; genus Streptomyces; species Streptomyces sp. NPDC127068. The sequence goes on from NZ_JBHXEN010000006.1 coordinate 82,222, forward strand.
TCGGCGAGCGGATCGGTGCTGGTGCGGCCCTCGGCGAGGGCGAGCAGAGCGGGCCCGGTGAGCTCGTACGGGACGGGCCCGGCCAGGTCGATGACGATCGTGTCGGCCTTCTCGTGGGCGGCGGCCTGGAGGGCCTGCTCCAGCGGCACCGCGACGGGCCGGGCCGTGGGGTCCCAACGGGCGAGGGACGCGGTGGAGGTGAACGCGGGCAGGGCGGTGCGGCCCCGGGCCTTGAGCGTCGGGACGGCCATCTCGCTCGTCTTCTCGCGGCGCAACCCGTTCTCGTCCTCCTCGACCTCACCGAGCAGGGCCACCATCGGCACCAGCAGGCGGGTGCCCCGGAGGGCTTCGAGGAGCGGGCCCTCGGCGCTGCGGTCGGCGGCCCAGGCGGTGAGCGCGGCGCTCAGCCGGGGGTCGGCGGAACCGTCGTCGTCGGAGTAGCCGGGCTGCGGGATGTTCTTCTTCGCCACGGGGCACGATCCTAGTGGGCCCACCGCGGGGCCCACCGGGCGGGAGGACCCGGGTCACGGTCCGACATTCTCAGCGGAAGCTGAGATTCATCTCACGGCGCCCACACGAGGACACCGGAGCATCCCCGCATGTTCCCGCGCTCACCCAACCCGGCGAGGACCAGCACGCCGTCCCCGCGCCCTGTCGTCCTGTTGACGTTCGTCGGCTCCCTGCTGGTCGTCCTGTTGGGGTGTTCGTCCCCCGGGCACACCCGTCCGGGGTCCGGCGGGCCACCGGGCTCCGGCGCCTCGGCGTCGTCCTCCTCCTTATCCTCGCCGTCGACCGCACCCGCCCCGTCGACCGCGCCGAGCACGAGCCCGAGCGCACGGCCCGAGGAGACCACCGTGGAGCAGGAGGAGCGGCTCGCCCGCGCCCTGGAACCCGTACGCACCCGGGGCAAGTCCCGGTACTCGGTGGCGTTGACCCCGCTGGACGGGGAGGGCGCCCCGGTCGCCTACCGGGGCACGACGGCGTTCGCGACGGCGAGCATAGTGAAGGTGGACATACTGGCGGCCCTCCTGCTCGGCGCCCAGCGGTCGGGGCGGCGGCTCACCCCGGGCGAACGGGGGAACGCGACGGCGATGATCGAGCGCAGCGACAACGCCTCCGCGAGCGCGCTGTGGACCGCGATAGGCGGTGCCGGGGGTCTCGACGCGGCGAACGAACGGCTCGGGTTGACCGGGACCACGGGTGGCGCGGCCGGGCGGTGGGGGCTGACCCAGACCACCGCGGTGGACCAGGTGGCCCTGTTGCGGGCGGTGTTCGACTCGCAGGGCGGTTCCGCGCTGAGCGCGGCCTCACGCGCCTACGTGCAGCAGTTGATGGGGCGGGTGGTGTCCGGCCAGGACTGGGGGGTCTCGGCGGCGGGCGGTTCCGAACGGGCCCTGAAGAACGGGTGGTTGCCCAGGTCCGCGACCGGACTGTGGGTGATCAACAGCGTGGGGCGGGTGTCCGTGGAGGGGCGGAGCTATCTGGTGGCCGTGCTGTCGGACGGTCACACCTCGATGAACGAGGGCGTGCGCCTGGTGGAGAAGGTCGCCTCGCTGGCGGTGGAGGCACTGGAGGACGGGTCGGGGACGGACGGGGCGACGGCGGACGGGTCGCGGGCCGCTCCGGTGCCCTCCGCCCCTTGAGCCGCGCGGACCCGACGGCTCCCGGAGCTCAGTCGGCGGGGCGGCGCCGCCACAGGACGACCGCCACGGCCAGCAGGACGACCCCGACGCCCCCGGCGAACGGCCCGACCCATCCGTTGTCCTCCTTCTTCACGGGACGGTCGGGGCCGGGCCCGAAGTACCGCTGGCCGTAGGCGGCGGCGCTCGGCTCGGGGCCCAGGTCGGCGCCCGCCCTGATCGCGGCGGCGGGGGCGACCAGGCCGAAGCCCCGGGAGTCGTCACGACCGCCCTCGGGCGGGTGCTGGGCGGTGTCCTCCAGCAGGCGCTTGATCTGGGCGGGGCTCAGATCGGGGTGGGCGGCCCGGACCAGGGCGACGGCACCGGAGACGAACGCGGCCGCGGCACTGGTGCCCCAGCCCTCGTAGTAACGGCGGTCCGGGTCCACCAGCACGACGTCCTCACCGGGCGCGCTGACGGTCGCGTACCAGCGGCGGGTGGAGAAGGGCGCACGGGTCCCGAACCGGTCCACGGCGGTGGCCGCGATGACCCCGGGATAGGCGGCCGGGTACGAGACGTGGTCGCCCTTCTCGCCGCCGTTGCCCGCAGAGGCGATGACCGACGCGCCCTTCTTCAGGGCGTACTGGACGGCCGCGTCCTCCGCGGGCTCGGGGTGGGCGGAGGCGGAGTCGTCGCCGAGCGAGAGGTTGATGACGTCGGCGCCCTGGTCGGCGGCCCAGCGGATGCCTTCGGCGAGGGCGGTGCCCCGGGTGTCGCGGGCCTTCTTGCGGGACGGGTCCCCGTCCTCCAGGATCACCCGGATCGGGAGGATCCTGGCGCCGGGTGCGATGCCGAGGACGCCGTCGGCGTTGCCGGGGCCGTGTCCGTGGCCGGCGATGATCCCGGCCATCGCCGTGCCGTGCCGTGCCCAGGGCCGGTCGCCGCGTTGGGCGCCGAAGCCGATCAGGTCCTTGCCGGGCAGGACGTTGCCGGTCAGGTCGGGGTGGGAGTCGTCGACGCCGGTGTCGAGTACCGCGACCGTGATGCCCTCGCCCTTCGTGGTGCGCCACGCCTCCTCGACCCGGAGGGCCTCGTGGCTCCACTGGCGGGCCCGGATGTTGTCGGCGTGGACCGGTGCGGTGGGCAGGAGCGCGAGTGCGGTGGCGAGGCCGGCGCAGACGAGGGTGGTGGCGGCGCGGCGGGCCGCTCGGGGGCGGGAGGTCATGGCGTCTTCTCCGCGGCTGCGGTGACCCGGGCGCGCAGGCCCCGTTCGATGCGGTCCGCGAGCCCCTTGGCCTCGTGGCCGAGTCCGGACTGGGCGGCGGCGGAGGTGCCGTCGCCGCGGGCGGCCTCGGTGGCGGGCTCCGGGTCGGTGACGGTGCGGCCGTCCGCGAACCCGGAGACGGCGAAGGCGATGACCGGGGCGTCGGTGAGGACGGAGAGGGTCCAGGTCGCGCGCTGCTGGTCCCCGAACCCGGCGGCGGGGGTGCCCGCGACGGCGTACGGACGGGGCATCAGTTCGCGGCTCCGGTCGAGGCCCTGCGCGGTGACGCGGGTGCGCAGCGCGCGCATTCCCTTGGCGTCCGCCTTGGTGAACAGCAGGCCGACGGTGGTGAGGTGGCTGCGGGTGTCGTCGGTGTACGTGGCGCGCACCAACCGTTCGCAGCCGGCGGGGTCGAGGGCCTTGTGCAGCAGGGGGTCGAGGCCCTTGGCGCAGCTGCTGTCGGGGGCGACGGCGACGCGGCGCCACAGGCGGTCCGCCCCGCCGGGGCCCGCTTCCTCGCCGCGCACGGTCCGGGGGAAGAGTTCGTCCACCGGGGTGCTGTGCCACAGCTCGGCCAGGGCGGCGAACCGATCGGCCGGGCCGGGGGCCGCGGTGCTGTCCCCGGTGAGCCAACTGCCGGTGACGGCGCCGCCGATGAGGCCGAGTCCGAGGATGATGCAGCCCGCGGCGGTGGCGGCCCGGTAGCGGGCGAAGCGGCCGGGCCGGTGGTCCGGCTCCCGGTCGGCGGGGTCGCGCAGGCCGTCGCCGGGCAGTCGGTGCACCGGTTCGTCGTCGTACGGCCCCGGTTCGTAGGGGCCGGTCGGGGCGGGCCAGGTGCGCGGGTCGCCCGGTCCGGGCGGGAGGGGGCCGTGCGGGTCGTCGTCCCAGTACCCGCCGCCGGTGCGGTGGTCGGGCGCCGGCGTGGGGTGGTGCTCCCCCACCGCGGGGTACGGGGGGTGGGGCGCGCGCGGTCCCGGCCGGGTCGGTCGGCGGGGCGCGGATGGTCGGCCCGGGTACGGGGGGCGGGGCGGGTGCACGGGCCCGGCGCCCGGCAGTTCGGACCCGGCGGCGCCCGGCGGCGGGACGCCGGGGGTGCGGGGCTCGGGCGGCGGCTCGTCGGGGAAACGGGCCGAGGCGATCGGAGGCGGAGGCGGAGGCGGGGGCGGGGTGGGGCCCGGGGGGCCGGGGGGACCCGGGGGGACGGCGGGGGGTGCGGGCACACCGAAGTGGGGGCCGTGGCCCGGCCGGCTCCGGCCGGGAGGGCCGGCGTATCCCGGGCCGTCCGGCAACGGGTTGTCGTCAGCCATTCCGCGAACGTCGAACACCCCTTGAGTATCCAGTGACTTGCGGGTTCCGGGAGTGCGAGGACGGGAACTCGCCGTCGGGGGACGGTCCGGAGCGGGGGCGGGCAGGCCGACGCCGGGGTGCGTGCGGGGCGCACCGGTGGGGCGCGGGGGTGCCGAAGGGCGTGGTGGGTGAAGCGGCGGGGGCGGCGGGCCCACCGGGCCTATCCGGCCCGCAGGGGCCACCGGGAAGGAGCGGGTCGGCGCGGGGGCGGGCGGTGCCGGGGGGCTGAGGGGGGCGGGTGGGTGGGCGGGGGCCGGCCCGGTCGTGTCCGTGCTCATGCGCCCCCCGTTTCCTGGCCGGTCCCCCTGGGACCGGGTCACCCGTGCCGGGCTCGCTGCCCGGCTCCTCTCCAGCGGCCTGCGCCCGGACCCCGCCGCGGGCCCCGGACGGTGCGTGCCCCGTCCGGCTCCCGGGCGGGTCGTTGCCGACCTCTCCACGGCTCGCGCCCGCGAAGACCTCGGCGGTCGGCCCGCCGGCTCCCGGCTGCGGGCCGGGGCCGCCCGGGCAACGGGACCGCGACGGAACCCGCCGGTGACGGGGCCGGCCACCGCGACCGGTCCGGCCGGGTCGTGCGGCGGACGGTGCGGTCGACCGGTTCGGCGGGTGGTTCCACGGGCCCGGTCGTTCGTTTGCGTTCGCGTCACTCTACGGGCTGATGACCTTCATCGGGGAGTCGGAGCGGCCACCGGCGGCATCTGCCCGGTACGTCCCCCTACCCTCCGGTAACCGCATCTGGCAGGCTGCGGGCATGACTGCGCGCGCCGCCGACCGGGCCCGTTACGACCGCGCCACCGCCGGGCTGGACGCCCCGTTGGCGATCGTGGACCTGGACGCCTTCGACGCCAACGCCGCGGATCTGGTGCGCCGCGCGGGCGGCACACCGGTCCGGGTGGCCACCAAGTCGGTGCGCTGCCGGGCGCTGTTGGAACGGGTCCTGGAGCGGGAGGGCTTCGCCGGCGTCCTGTCCTTCACCCTCGCCGAGTCGCTCTGGCTGGCGCGCTCCGGCTTCGATGACGTCCTGCTCGCCTACCCGTCCACCGACCGCGCCGCCTTCGCCGAGCTCACGTCCGATCCGAAGCTGGCCCGGGCCGTCACCGTGATGGTGGACGACCCCGCGCAGTTGAGGCTGATCGACGCGGCGCGCGGGGGTCGGGAGGAGGTGCGGGTGTGTCTGGAGTGGGACACCTCGCTGTGGCGGGTCGGCGGTTTGGTCCGGGTGGGGGCGCGCCGGTCGCCGCTGCGCTCCCCCGCCGCCCTGGTGGAGGTGGCCCGCGCGGTGGCCGGGACGCCCGGGTTCCGGCTGGTGGGAGTGATGGGGTACGAGGGGCACATCGCCGGGGTCGGTGACGCGGTGGCGGGCCGTCCGGTGCTGTCGCGCGGTGTCCGGCTGATGCAGTCGGCGGCCCGGCGGGAGTTGGTGGTGCGGCGCGCGGCGGCGGTGCGTGCGGTGCGGTCGGTCGCACCGGACCTGGAGTTCGTCAACGGTGGCGGGACCGGCAGCGTGCAGCACACGGCGGCGGAGGACGCGGTGACGGAGGTCGCCGCGGGGTCGGGGCTCTTCGTGCCCCGACTGTTCGACCACTACGCGTCGTTCAGGGGGCGCCCGGCGGCCCTGTTCGCCCAGCCGGTGGTGCGGCGCCCGGGGGTCGGCGTGGTGACCGTGCTGGGCGGCGGCTACCCGGCGTCGGGTCCGGCGGGGGCGGACCGACTGCCCGTCCCGTACCTGCCCGAGGGGCTGCGGTACGGCCGGACGGAGGGCGCCGGTGAGGTCCAGACCCCGCTGTTCGGCGCGCCGGCGGACGATCTGCTGCTCGGGGACAAGGTGTGGTTCCGCCATGCGAAGGCGGGCGAGCTGTGCGAGCGCTTCGCTGCGCTGCACCTGGTGCGGGGCGACCGGGTGACCGCCGTGGTGCCGACCTACCGGGGCGAGGGCCGGACGTTCCTGTGAGTCCCGGCGCGGTGGGCGGTCACGTCGTGGAGCGGTCCACGCCGAGCAGTCCGGCGACGGCGTCGACCGCGATGACCCGGACCTGCTCCTCCCGGACGTAGTCGTGGGCGCACAGGCGGGGCACCACCATGCCGTCGAGGAGGGCGAGCACGACCGTCACCAGGTCCTCGGGGTCCTGGTCGGTGGTGAACCGGCCGGTCCGCACGCCCTCGTGGACCGCTTCGACGAACGGGCGCCGGTAGCGGCGCTGGAGATCGGCGCTGTGGGCCCGCAGTTCAGGGTCGCGGACCGCGGCGTACCAGAATTCGAGCAGCATCCGCCAGGTCTGTTCCGGCTGGCTCGCCAGTCCGCGCTCCAGGAGTCGGAGCAGGCGCTCCCACGGCCCGTCCTCCTGGGCGGCGCAGCGTTCCATGACCCGGACCTCCTCCTCGGTGGAGTGGTGGAGGGCCGCGACGAGCATGTCGTCGCGTGAGCCGAAGTAGAACTGGAGCGTGCTCACGGCGACGCCCGCGGCACTCGCGACGTCGCTGAACCGGGTCCGGTCGTAGCCCCGTTCGGCCAGGACGGCGGCGGCCACCCGCAGCACCTCGACGCGCCGTTCGCCACCGGCCCGACGACGGTGCCCCCGCTCGTTGTCCACTACCGGCCCCTCCGTTGCGCGTTGCTCGCTGGACCGGTCGACTGTACAGCCGACCGGTACGGCGGTACGGAGTGGGCTACCGTATGGCCGACCGGTACCGCCGTACGGTAACCGTGTCCGTGCTCCCCGAACGCGCCCGCTCCCCGACCAGGAGCGGCCCACGTCACCCAGGAGATCCGCCATGCCGTTGACCCGTCACGAACGCGAAGAGTTCCTCGCCGAGCCCCACATCGCAGCGATCTCGATCGACTCGGGCGACCCGGGCCGCGCCCCGGTCTCGGTGCCCATCTGGTACCAGTACGCGCCGGGCGGCGACCTCTGGATCCTCACCGGAACCACCTCGCGCAAGGCCGAACTGATCGCGGCGGCCGGCCGGTTCACCCTGTTGGTGGACCGGGTGGAACCGACCGTGCGGTACGTCTCCGTGGAAGGGCCCGTCATCAGTACGGCACCCGCGGACCGGGAACACATCCGGGAGCTGGCGGCCCGCTACCTGCCCGCCGAGAAGGTCTCCGGGTACCTCGACTTCGCCGCACGCGAGCAGGGCGACCAACTGATCGTCCACATGCGCCCGGAGCGTTGGATCACGGCCGAGCTCGGCTCCCTGTGAGCGCCCCGCGGGGCGCTCACAGCGGGGTGACGTAGGCGCCGGAGATCCCGCCGTCCACCAGGAAGTCGGTGGCGTTGACGAACGACGCGTCGTCGCTCGCCAGGAACGCGACGGCGGCGGCGATCTCCTCGGCCTCGGCGAACCGCCCGACGGGGATGTGCACCAGCCGGCGGGCCGCCCGCTCGGGGTCCTTGGCGAACAGCTCCCGGAGCAGGGGGGTGTTGACCGGGCCGGGGCACAACGCGTTCACCCGGATGCCCTCGCGGGCGAACTGCACGCCCAGTTCGCGGGACATGGCGAGGACCCCGCCCTTGGAGGCGGTGTACGAGATCTGCGAGGTCGCCGCGCCCATCCGGGCCACGAACGAGGCGGTGTTGATGATCGAGCCCCTGCCCTGGCGGCGCATGTAGGGGATGGCCGCCTTGCAACACAGGTAGACGGAGGTGAGGTTGACCTCCTGGACCCGCTGCCACGCCGCCAGCGAGGTGTCGAGGATGGAGTCGTCGTCCGGCGGTGAGATCCCGGCGTTGTTGAAGGCGACGTCCACCGAGCCGTAGGTGTCGTGGGCCGCCCGGAACAGCGCCTCGACCTGGTCGGCGTCGGTGACGTCGGCGGCGACGAAGGTGCCGCCGACCTCGTCGGCGACCGCGGTGCCGGCCCGTTCGTCGATGTCGCCGCAGACGACGTGGGCGCCCTCGGCGGCCAGCCGACGGGCGGTGGCGAGGCCGATCCCGCTGGCCGCTCCGGTGATCACGGCGGTGCGGCCGACCAGTCGTCGGCAGACGGGCGCGGCGGCGGTCGGCCGGGGGTCGGCCGCTGGGGTTCCGGTCATGGGTCAGACCTCCGTGCTCAGGAAGACGTTCTTGGTCTCGGTGAAGGCCGCCAGCGCGTCGGGGCCCAGTTCGCGCCCGAGCCCGGACTGTTTGAAGCCGCCGAACGGGGTCCAGTAGCGGACGCTGGAGTGGGAGTTCACGGACAGGTTGCCCGCGGCGACCGCGCCGCAGACCCGCAGGGCCCGGCCCAGGTCGCGGGTCCACACCGAGCCGGCCAGGCCGTACTCGGTGGCGTTGGCGAGTCGGACGGCCTCCGCCTCGTCGCGGAAGGGCAGCACCACGGCCACCGGACCGAAGACCTCCTCGGTGGCGGCGGGCGCGTCGGGAGCGAGGCCGGTGAGGACGGTCGGCGCGAACCAGAAGCCGGGCCCGTCGGGACACCGGCCCCGGATTCCGGGCAGGTCGTCGGGGACGTAGCCGCGGACCCGGTCGCGCTGGGCCCGGGAGATCAACGGGCCCATCTGGGTGCGTTCGTCTGCCGGGTCGCCGACGCGCACGGACTCCACCGCGGGAGCGAGGAGTCCGAGGAAGCGGTCGTACACCGTGTCCTGCACCAGGATGCGGGTCCGGGCACAGCAGTCCTGGCCGCTGTTGTCGAGGAAGGACAGGGGCGCGGCGGCAGCGGCGGCCTCGATGTCGGCGTCGGCGAAGACCAGGTTGGGGCTCTTGCCGCCGAGTTCGAGGGTCACCCGCTTCACCCGGTCGGCGCACTTCGCCATGATCGCCTTGCCCACGGCGGTGGAGCCGGTGAACACGATCTTCGCGACGCCCGGATGGGTCACCAGTGCGTCGCCCGCGATCCTCCCCGCGCCGGGCAGCACCTGGAACAGGTGCTCCGGCAGCCCGGACTCACGGCCGATCTCGGCCAGCCGCAGTGCGGTGAGGGGAGTGGTCTCGGCGGGCTTCAGGAGGACGGCGTTGCCCGCCGCGAGTGCCGGCGCGGTCCCCCAGGCGGCGATCGGCAGGGGGAAGTTCCAGGGGGCGATGACCCCGATGACCCCGAGCGGTTCGAGGATCGTGACGTCGAGTCCGCCGGCGACCGGGATCTGTCGCCCGCTCAGCCTTTCCACCCCGCCGGCCGCGTAGTCGAGGAGGTCCCGTACGTTGCCCGCCTCCCAGCGGGCGTTGCCGATCGTGTGGCCGGCCTCGCGGACCTCCAGGTCGGCGAGTTCTTCGAGGTGGGCGTCGACCGCGGCGGCGAACCGGCGCAGGGCGCGGGCCCGGTCGCCGGGTGCCAGGCCGGCCCAGGCGCGTTGGGCGGCGGCGGCACGGGTGACGGCCCGGTCGACGTCGACGGCGGTGGCGCCGGGGACGGTGGCGACCACCTCTTCGGTGCTCGGGTTGAGGACGGTCAGGTCGTAAGGCTCGTCGGGCGCGGGCAACGGGGGCGGGAGGTGCGGGTCGGACGCGTTCGGCAAGGCGTTCCTCACAAGCGTTCGAAGGAGCGGCGCAGTTCCCAGTCGGTCACCGCGGTGTCGAAGGCGTCGAGTTCGACGCGGGCCGCGTGGTGGTAGTGGTCGACCACCTCGTCGCCGAAGGCCGCGCGGGCGATCGTGCTGCCCTCCCAGAGGTCGGCCGCCTCCCGCAGGGTGGTGGGGACCCGGGGGAAGTCGGCCGTGTAGGCGTTGCCCGGGCAGGGCTCGGGGAGGTCGAGTCCCTGCTCGATGCCGTGCAGTCCGGCGGCGACGAGGCCCGCGACGGCGAGGTGCGGATTGACGTCGCCGCCGGGGAGCCGGTTCTCGAAGCGGAGCGAGGCCCCGTGGCCGACGACCCGTAGCGCACAGGTCCGGTTGTCGTGCCCCCAGGCGACGGCGGTCGGCGCGAACGAGCCGGGTCTGAAGCGCTTGTACGAGTTGACGTTCGGCGCGTAGAGCAGCGAGAACTCCCGGAGCGCGGCGAGTTGCCCGGCGAGGAAGTGCCGCATCACGGGCGCCATGCCGTGCGGGTGGGACGCGTCGTCCGCCGCCATCGCGGGGCGGCCCTCCGCATCGGTGAGGGAGAGGTGGATGTGGCAGGAGTTGCCCTCGCGCTCGTTGAACTTGGCCATGAAGGTGAGGGAGACGCCTTCCTGCGCGGCGATCTCCTTGGCCCCGGTCTTGTAGAGGGCGTGTTGGTCGCAGGTGACGAGGGCCTCGTCGTAGCGGAACGCGATCTCGTGCTGTCCGGGGTTGCACTCGCCCTTGGCCGACTCGACGGTGAGGCCGGCGACCGCCATCTCGTTGCGGATGCGGCGCAGCAGCGGTTCGATGCGGCCGGTGCCCAGGACGGAGTAGTCGACGTTGTACCGGTTGGCCGGGGTCAGTCCGCGGTAGGCGGCGTCCCACGCCTGTTCGTAGGTGTCCGTGAAGACGATGAACTCCAACTCGGTGCCCACCCGGGCCCGCCAGCCGTGGCCGGCGAGCCGGTCGAGTTGGCGGCGCAGTACCTGACGGGGCGCGGCGACCACCGGTGAGCCGTCCTGCCAGACGAGGTCGGCGAGGAGCAGGGCGGTGCCCTCGTTCCAGGGGACGCGGCGCAGGGTGGCCGGGTCGGGGCGCATCACGAAGTCGCCGTAGCCGCGGTCCCAGGAGGACATGGCGTACCCGTCGACGGTGTTCATCTCGGTGTCCACGGCGAGCAGGTAGGCGCAGCCCTCCGTGCCGTGCTGCACCACCTCGTCGAGGAAGAAGCCGGCGGCGAACCGCTTGCCCTGGAGCCGCCCCTGCATGTCGGGGAAGGCCAGGACGACCGTGTCGATCTCACCGTGGGCGACGAGGGTGCGCAGCCGCTCGACGGTGAGCGGGGGTGTGCGGTCTGCCACGGGAAGGGCCTCCTTGGGTCAGCCGGAGCATGCAAGGTAGTCCCGCCGGACACGGACGGGGAAGGGAGCGCGGGCGAATGCATCCGGATGCCACGGCGTGGGGTGTCGTCCGCGACCGGGAGGGGCAGTGACCCCCCTGAACGGAGGGGATGGAGGGGCCTCAGAGGCGCGGGGGCACAGAAGGTGAGGAGTGTGCGTGGTGGACGGGCCGCTGATCGGAGTGAGCACCTACCGGGAGGTCGCGCGTTGGGGCGTGTGGGAGTTGCCGGCCGCCCTGCTCCCGGCCGGCTATCCGCGGCTGGTGCAGGCTGCCGGGGGGCTCGCCGCGCTGTTGCCGCCCGACGACCCGGCGCACGCGGTGGCGGCGGTCGCCCGGTTCGACGGGCTGGTCATCGCGGGCGGCCCCGATGTGGAGCCGGGCCGGTACGGGGCCGAGCCGGAGCCCGGGACCGGGGCGCCCGCCCGGGCCCGGGACGCCTGGGAGTTGGCCCTCATCGGGGCGGCGCTCACCGCGGGGACCCCGTTGCTGGGGATCTGTCGGGGGATGCAGCTGCTGAACGTCGCCCTCGGCGGCACCCTCGTCCAGCACCTGGACGGGCACGCCGAGGCGGTGGGGGTCTTCGGAACGCATCCGGTGACCGCGGTGCCGGGCACCCGGTACGGGGCGTTGGCTCCGGGTACGACATCGGTGCCGACGTACCACCACCAGGCGGTGGCGCGGCTGGGTGCGGGGCTGGTGGCCTCGGCGCACGCGCCGGACGGCACGGTGGAGGCGGTGGAACTGCCCGGGGCGCGGTGGGTGCTCGGGGTGCAGTGGCACCCCGAGATGGGTGAGGACCTGCGGGTCGTGCGGGGTCTGGTCGCGGCGAGCGCCGGGAGCTGATCAGGGGCCGGCAGCGGTCAGCGCAGGGCGTCGACGAGGAACCGGGCCCGCTCCGCGACGGGCACGAGCGGCAGGCGCACCAGCTCGTAGCCGTAGGCGGTGTAGGTCTCGACCATCGACTCGTAGGTGCGCACGGCCTCGTCGTAGGACTGCTTGCGCTCCGCGTCCCGTCGGTAGATCTCGGGCCACGGGGGTGCGATGAACACCCGGCGGTGGTACCGGAACCGCTGTGCGGCGGTGTGCAGGTGGTCCGGTACGGGCAGCCGCTCGGTCCTCAGGTAGCCCACGACGTCGGGGACGCCCCGGTCGAAGAGGACGGGTGCCGTTCCCGCCGAGGCGATGCGGTGGGAGCGCATCTCCCAACCGAGCATCAACTCGGCGAACAGGGCGGGGTCCTTCCAGGGCAGCCCGGGTCCGTCGATGGCGACCTGTTCCCTGATGATCCCGCGTCCCGCCTCCGGCGAGCCGGCGTAGCCCTGCTCCCGCAGGTGGTCGATCAGGGTGCTCTTGCCGGACCCCGGCCCCCCGGTCAGGACGATGAGCCGCTCCGTCTGCACCGTCTGCGCCGTCATGGAGCGGAGTCTACGGGGACCGGGTCAGGGCCAGCAGGTCGCGGGCGGGGCCCGTGGGGCGGGGGCCCTGGGGCCAGGCGGCGCGCAGGGCGCGGGTGAGGGTGACGTCCCGCAGCGGGATCGCGACCAGCCGGCGGGCGGCCAACTCCTCGCGGACGGCGAGTTCGCTGAGGACCGCGGGCCCCGCCCCGCTGACCGCGGCGGCCTTGACCGCGGTGGTGGAGGACAGCTCGATCAGGGGGCGGGCCGGTTCGCCGATGGCCGCCGTCAGCACCTGTCGGGTCCCGGAGCCCTCCTCGCGGAGGATCAGCGGGGTGCGCGCCAGTTCGGCGGCCGGCACCGGGCTGCGGCGACGGGCCCAGGGGTGGGTGGGCGCGGTGACGACGAGGAGCCGGTCGTGGCCGATCACCGTCGCGTCCAGCCCGGACGGCACCCGCACCCCCTCGACGAACCCGAGGTCGGCCGCGCCGGACAGCAACCGCTCGGCGACCGTCGTGGAGTTCCCTGCGTGCAGGGACACCGCCGTGTCGGGCCGCCCGGCGCGCAGGGCGAGGAGCCAGCCGGGCAGCAGGTACTCCGCGATGGTCATGCTGGCGGCGACCCGCAGCCGTGAGTCGCGCCGGTCGCGCAGGGCCTGCGTCCCCGCGTCGAACGCTTCCGCCGCCTCGATCACCCGACGGGCCCAGTCGGTGACCAGGGCCCCGGCCTCGGTGAGCCGGGAGCCCCGGGGCGAACGGTCCACCAGCGTCACCCCGAGCCGCCGTTCCATGGCCCGGACGCGGCTGCTCGCCGCGGGTTGGGTGATGCCGAGTTCCCTGGCCGCGCGGCCGAGGCTGCCGAGCCGCGCCACCGCGAGCAGCAGTTCCATCGCCCCGAGGTCCGGTACGCGGTGCGCGAGCGGTACCGATCGCCCCGTGTCTCCGTCCGGTCCGCTCATCAATCCAGCTTATGTCCTCATAGGGAGAAGACCCCTGGTGGGCGCCCGGTCGGGGGGCGACGGTGGTCCCATGGCCACCGCCACCCGCACTCCGACCGACGCCCCCCTGCCGCCGCGGGCGCCCGCGCCCGGCCCGCCGCGTTCCGGACTGACCGTCCGGGTGCGCCGGGCGGTCCGGCACCTCGGGCCGAACTGGTACGCCACGGTGATGGGCACCGCGATCCTGGCGTCGGCGGGGGCCGAGCTCACCGGGCGGCTGCCCGGGCTCCGCCCGTTGTGGGTCTCGATCTGGTCGCTGTCGCTGCTGGTGCTGGTGCTGCTGTCGGCGGCCCGGTCCCTGCACTGGCGCCACCACCGCGACCGGGCCCTCGCTCAGCTCGACGACCCGGCGGCGGCGCCCTTCTACGGCTGCCTCGCGATGGCGCTGCTGGCGGTCGGCGGCGGTGCGGTGGGGGTCGGACGGGACGTGCTGGGCGAGGGCGTCGCGGTGGGGCTGGGGCTGTTGTTGTTCGTGCTGGGGACTGCGGTGGGACTGGTGGTCGCGGTCGGCGTCCCGTACCGGCTGGTCGTGGGGCGGGGCGCGGTCCGCGTGACACCGGTGTGGCTGCTGGTGGTCGTGGCTCCGGTGGTGTCCGCGGCGACCGGGCCGCTGTTCGTTCCGCACCTTCCGGCGGGGGCCGGGGAGGGCCTGTTGTTCGGCTCGTTCGCGCTGCTCGGGGTGGGGTTGCTCGGCACGTTGGTCCTGTTGCCGTCGGTGTTCGCCGGGCTGGTGGCCGACGGTCCGCCGGCGCCGGCGCTGACCCCGACGTTGTTCCTGGTGCTCGGGCCGCTCGGCCAGTCCACGACCGCGCTCGGTCGGCTCGCGGACGCCGCGCCCGCGGTGACCGGGCCCGGACTCGCGGACGGGTTCGGGGTGCTCGCCGTGTGGTACGGGGTGCCGGTGATGGGGTTCGCGCTGCTGTGGCTGGCGCTGGCGACCGCCCTGGTGGTGCGGGCCCGGCACCGGGGCATGCGGTTCTCGATGACGTGGTGGGCGTTCACCTTCCCCGTCGGCACCTGCGTGACGGGCGCGGCGGAGCTGGCCGACCGCACCGGGTGGGGTGCCTACGCGGTGGTGGCGGCGTTGCTGGGCGCGGGGCTGGCGGCGGCCTGGACGGTGGTCGCGGCGCGGACGGTCCTGGAGCTGGTGCGCGGACGGCTTCCGGCCCCGCCCCGTTGAGCCGGCGGTGCACGGGTACCGAGGCTTCACAGGGCCCGCAGCACGCCCCGCAGACTTGCGCCGATCATGCCGGGTGCCTGCGCCATGGACGGCCCGTACCAGGTGAGGTGGCGTCCGCTCACGCAGGCGGCGGGCATCGCGAAGGACTCGGGTCCGTCGTCGGTGCCGAACGGGTACGGCTCGTCCGGCAGGACCACGATCTCCGCGCCCGATTCGCGCAGCTCCTCCAGCGGGACGTGGGGGTAGCGGTCCGGGTGGTTCGCGTACACGTTGTCGACGCCGAGGCGGGCGAGGACGTCCCCCGCGAAGGTGTCGCGACCGAGGACCATCCAGGGCCGCCGCCAGACCGGGATCACGGCGGTGACGCGCTCCCAGGGCTCCGGCATCCCCGACCACACCGACTCGGCGAGGTCCAGCCAGCCGGGCCGCCGGTCACCGCCGCAGGCTCTGAGGACCCGGTCGAGTTCACGGAACGCCTGCTGGACCGAGCGGATCTCGGTGACGACGACCTCGATGCCGGCGGCGCGCAGGTCGGCAATGTCGCGGGCGCGGTTCTCCTCCTCGTTGGTGACCACCAGATCGGGGCCGAGGGCGATGATGCGCGGCACGTCGGGGTTCTTGGTGCCGCCGATGCGCACCGCGTCCAGCCCGTCGGGTTGGGTGCACCAGTCGGTGGCGCCGACGAGGGCGCCGGGCAGGGTCACCGCCACGGCTTCGGTCAGCGAGGGGACCAGGGAGACGATCCGGACAGAATTCACGGGATCAGCCTAGTGAGCGCACGGCCGCCCGTCGGACGTCTCGACCTCATCTCCTCCGGTCCTGCACGGCGTCGATGTGCTCCGCGACGGCGACCACCAGGACCCGGGTGTCGGGTTCCGTGGCGCGCCAGCGGTGCCGCACTCCCCCGGTGAGGTAGAGGGTGTCACCGCGGCCGAGCCGGTAGGCCCGGCCCTCCGCCTCGATCTCCACCGCGCCGTCGGCGACGTACAGCACTTCGTCGTTGCGGTGCTGGAACTCGCGGGCCGTGTCGTGGTCGCCGGTGAACTCGGTGGCGTGGAGTTGTTGATGGCCCCTGACCAGGGAACGGACCCGGCTGGCGGACGGTCCGTCGGTGCGCGGGGCGTCCGTCGGGAGTTCGTCGCGGACCACGTCCACCGTGCAGGCGGGGTCGGCGGCGGCCAGCAGTTCCACGGCGGTGGTGCCGAGCGCGTCGGCGACCTTCTCCAGGGAGGCCCGGCTGGGCCGGGCGCGCTCGTTCTCGACCTGGCTGAGGAAGGGCACGGACAGCCCGCTGCGGGCGGCGACCGCGGCGAGCGTCAGCTCCAGGGAACGGCGCCGTCGTCGGACGGCCGCACCCACCCGAAAGGATTCCTTCTCGTCCATCGTCACGGCTCCCTCCCCCGCTCGTCGTGGCACCGGGGTCCGCTGCGGACCCCCCGTGGGGTTTCTGCACCCTACGCATGTTCGGCAAACAGCCGTCGCCAGTAGAGCACGCGGACGGGGCGGACCCCGCCGGAACGGCGAAGCCCGCCCCGTCCACGACGCACGCTGACAGCTCGGGTCCGCGTCCGTGCGCCGTTCCCCCGGGGAGGCGGGGCGTCGTGTTGACGCCCCGGGTGGCGATCAGCTGTCGGCGGGCAGCGGTGCCCACTCGTCGAGCAGGTCCGGACGCTCGTCCAGCCAACCGCGGACGGCCGCCTGCTCCTTGCCCTTGCCGGCCTTCTGGATGTCGGCCTCCAGGCTGGTCAGCTGCTCCTCGGTCATCCGGAAGTCCTTCAGCCAGCGTCCGGCCTCCGGGTGGTCCTCGGTGAAGCCGTCCCGGCTGAGGGTGTGCACGCCGTCGCCCTCGCCCCAGGAGTCCTCGGGGTCGGCGAGCTTCTTGAGGTCGTAGTCGCTGTACGCCCAGTGGGGGGACCAGAGGGTGACCGCGATGGGTTCCTTCTTGGCGTACGCCCGCTTCAGTTCGGCGAGCATCGCGGGGGTGGAACCGTCCACGACCTCGTACTCCCCGTCGAGGCCGTAGGCCCCGAGGACGTCCTTCTTGAGCAGACCCATCATGCCGGCGCTGGGCTCGATCCCGACGATCCGCCCGTCGAACAGGTCGGACTTGCCCTTGAGGTCGGCGAGCGAGTCCACGCCCTTCACGTACGAGGGGACGGTGATCTCCAGCGAGGTCGGGCTGTACCAGGACCCGAGGTCGTCGAGCCGGTCGCCGTACTTCTTCCAGTACTCGGCGTGGGTGACCGGCAGCCAGCTGTCGGTCTGGAAGTCGATCTGCCCCTGGGCCAGGCCCGTGTACAGGGGGCCGGCGGCGTACTGCGTGGCCTCCACCTCGAAGCCGCGACGCTCCAGCAGTTCCTTCCACAGGAAGGTCGAGGCGATGGCCTCGTCCCAGGGGATGTAGCCGATCTCGATCTTCTCGCCCCGACCCACGTCGGAGCCGGCGGCCACCTCGCCCTTCGACTCGCCGCGGCCGAAGACGCCCATGCCGCCCGCGACGAGGGCGAGGACCACGACGCCGACCACGGCGACGACCGGCCGGGGACGGTGCTGCCAGATCTTCAGGTTCCCGCCGGCCCGGGCCTTGGCGGCGGCCCGCCGGCCGAGCGGTGACACGCGTTCGCCCAGCGCGCCGGTCATCCGGTCGAGGTAGATCGCGAGGACGACGATGCCCAGGCCCGCCTCGAAGCCGAGGCCGATGTTGAGCTGGCCGATGGCCTCGTTGACGGCCCCGCCGAGGCCACCGGTGCCGACCATGCCGGCGATGACGACCATCGACAGGCCCAGCATGATGACCTGGTTGACGCCCGCCATGATCGTGGGCAGCGCGAGCGGCAGCTGCACCCGCAGCAGGGTGTCGCGGGGCGTGGTGCCGAACGCCTCGGCCGCCTCCACGAGCTCGGCGTCCACCTGTCGGATGCCGAGTTCGGTCATCCGGACGCCGGGGGCGAGGGCGAAGATCAGCGTGGCGACGACACCGGCCGGCACGCCCATCCCGAAGAAGAGGATCGCCGGGATCAGCAACACCATCGACGGCATCGTCTGGAGCAGGTCCAGGACCGGTCTGACGACGGCGCTCACGGTCTGCGAACGGGCCGCCCAGATGCCGAGCGGCACCCCGATGACCAGGGCGATCAGCGTGGCGACGAGCACCAGGGACAGCGTCGACATCGACTTGTCCCACAGCTCCATCGCATCGATCAGCGCGAAGCCGCCGAAGGCGAGCACACCGGCCAGCAGACCGCGCAGCCACCAGGCGAACAGGGCGAACAGGCCCGCGAGGATCAGGGGTTCGGGGGCGCCGAGCACGGCGTTGACCCCGTCGTACAGGCCCTCGACCACGCTCTTGAGCGAGTCGAAGAGCCAGGCCATGTGGGTGACCAACCAGTCGACACCGCTGTCGACCCAGTCCCCGAGGTGCAGCCTAGGCATCGGTGCTCACCGCCCCGGTGCGGGTGGCGGTCGCGGCGCCGTGGGAAGCGGCCGGGTTCCGGGGTGCGTTGCAGGGCGCGGCGGGCGGCGGGGGCCCGTCGGCGTCACCGAACGCGCCGAGCAGCCGGCGGCGCGGCACCACGCCGACCAGCCGTCGCTGGGCGTCGAGCACCGCGACGGGGTGCGGAACGCGGGCGCTCAGCGCGCACAGCTCGGCGAACGGGGTGTCCACGTCGGCCGTGACGCAGGAGCAGTCGGCCTCGTCGCCGACCGGGTCGCCGTCCATGACGGACGCCGCGGTCAGCACCCGGGAGCGGTCGACGTCCTGGGTGAAGGCGGCCACGTAGTCGTTCGCCGGGGTCAGCAGGATGTCCTCGGCGGTTCCGGTCTGCACGATGCGGCCGTCCCGCATCACCGCGACCCGGTCGCCGAGCCGCATGGCCTCGTTGAGGTCGTGGGTGATGAACACGATCGTCTTCTTCAGCCGGGTCTGGAGTTCGAGGAGCTGGTCCTGCATGTCGCGGCGGATCAGCGGGTCCAGCGCGCTGAACGACTCGTCCATGAGGAGCAGGTCGGCGTCCGTGGCCAGGGCCCGGGCCAGGCCGACGCGCTGCTGCATGCCGCCGGACAGCTCGTCGGGCCAGCTCTTCTCCCAGCCGGCGAGGCCGGTGAGCGTCAGCGCCTCGGCGGCGCGTTCCTCGCGCGCGGCCCGCGGCACGCCCTGGACCTCCAGGCCGTAGGCGGCGTTCTCCAGGACGCTGCGGTGCGGGAACAGCGCGAAGTGCTGGAACACCATGCTGATCTTGCGGGCCCGGACCTCGCGCAGCTCACGGGGGCTGAGTGCGGTGAGGTCCTGGCCGTCGAACAGCACCTGTCCGGCGGTGGGCTCCAGGAGCCCGTTGAGCATCCGCAGGAGGGTCGACTTGCCCGAGCCGGAGAGACCCATCACCACGAAGATCTGGCCGGGGTCGACCGTGAAGGAGGCGTCGATGACGGCGGCGGTGACCCCGTCGGCGCGCAGCTCCTCGCGGTCGGCGCCCCCACGGAGCCTCTCGACGGCGGATTCGGGTCGTCTTCCGAACACCTTGTACAGGTGCGCGGCCTCTAGCTTGGACACATAAACCTCTCGGGTAGGGCCAACGACGGCCCGCCTTCCCCCGGGCGGGCCGCGGAGCGTGGCGGGGTCGGCCCGCGGGCCGGTCCGGACGTCGGCGAGGACGTGCGGAGCCGGGTTCACTCCGGCCGCGCGCCTGCCCGGGTCCCCCGCATGGAAACGTGTAAGTGACACGGGTCACTGTTCGTCCCCATCCGCCCCTCTCGTCCAGCGGGACACGGACCACCGTCCCGGGGCACGCACGGACCGCCCTCCGAGAGCGGGCACGGACCACCGGAACGCAGGAACCCGGGCCCGCACCGGACCGCGGAACGGCCCCCTGTCAGCGGTGTGGGGCATGATGCGGACGTGACGCAGCGAACCCGACGACTCATGCTCCTCGACACCGCTTCCCTGTACTTCCGGGCCTACTTCGGCGTCCCGGAGTCGGTGCGGGCCCCGGACGGCACCCCGGTCAACGCGGTGCGCGGCCTGCTGGAGTTCATCGACCGACTGGTCCGGGACCACCACCCCGACGACCTGGTCGCCTGCATGGACGCGGACTGGCGTCCGCAGTGGCGGGTCGACCTCATCCCCTCCTACAAGGCGCACCGGGTCGCGGTGGAGACGGGCCCCGAACAGCCCGACGAGGAGGAGGTGCCGGACACGCTGTCCCCGCAGGTGCCCGTGATCGAAGAGGTCCTGGACGCGCTCGGCATCGCCCGGGTGGGCGTCGCCGGTTACGAGGCCGACGACGTGATCGGCACCTTCACCGCCCGTGCGACCGGCCCCGTCGACATCGTCACCGGGGACCGCGACCTCTACCAGCTGGTGGACGACGCCCGGGGCGTACGGGTGCTGTACCCGATCAAGGGCGTCGGCACCCTCCAGCTCACCGACGAGGCGGTACTGCGCGAGAAGTACGGGGTCGGGGGCTCCGGGTACGCCGATCTGGCCCTGCTGCGCGGCGACCCGTCCGACGGGCTGCCCGGGGTGCCCGGCATCGGCGAGAAGACGGCGGCCAAGCTGCTCGCGGAGTTCGGCGACCTCGCCGGGATCATGGCCGCGGTCGACCGGCCGGCCGCGAAGCTGACCCCGACGCAGCGCAAGCGCCTGCACGAGTCGCGCCCGTACCTCGCCGTCGCGCCACGGGTGGTCCGGGTCGCCGAGGACGTCCCGCTGCCGGAGGTGGAACCGGCCCTGCCGCACGCCCCGCGCGACCCGGCGGCGCTCGACCGGCTCGCCGAGCGCTGGGGCCTCGGCGGCTCCCTGCACCGCCTGCTTGCCACGCTCACCGCATGAGATGTTAACTTAGGTAAGCCTAAGTTAACGCGATCAGGGAGTCCGCATGGCCGAGCGACCGGCACGCAAAGCACCGATGACACATGTGGGGCGCGTGGTGCGCACGGAGCGGCTCACCCCCCACATGCACCGGGTGGTGCTCGGCGGTGACGGTCTCTCCGCGTTCTCCGCGGACGAGTGGACCGACCACTACGTGAAGATCCTCTTCACCCCGCCCGGCGTCAGCTACCCGGAGCCCTTCGACGTCCAGCAGGTGCGCGCGGACTTCCCGCGGGACCAGTGGCCGGTCCCGCGCACCTACTCCGTGCGGGCCTGGGACCCGAAGGCCAGGGAACTGTCCCTCGACTTCGTCCTCCACGGCGACGCCGGCATCGCGGGCCCCTGGGCCGCGCGCGTCCAGCCCGGCGAGGAGGTCCGCATCCTCGGCCCGGGCGGCGCGTACGCGCCCTCCCCGGATGCCGACTGGCACCTGCTGGCCGGTGACGAGAGCGCGCTGCCCGCCATCGCCGCCTCGCTGGAGGCCCTGCCCCCGGGTGCCACGGTCCATGCGTTCATCGAGGTCACCGGCCCCGAGGAGGAGCAGCAGATCGCGACGGACGCCGAGGTGGTCTGGCTGCACCGGGGCGAGCGCCCGGTCGGCGAGGCCCTGCTCGACGCCGTGCGCGCCCTGGAGTTCCCCGCGGGTCGCTGCCAGGCGTTCGTGCACGGCGAGGCCGGGTTCGTGAAGGAACTCCGGCGCATCCTGCGGTTGGAGCACCAGATGCCCCGTGAGGACCTGTCGATCTCCGGGTACTGGCGCCTCGGTCACAACGAGGACGGCTGGCAGGCGTCCAAGCCGGAGTGGAACGCCCAGGTGGAGGCCGAGCAGGAGACGGCGGCCTGACCTTCCGGGCACCCCGCCCCCGAACGGAACCCCCAGGGACCGGAGCCCCCTGGGGGTTCTTCGCGTTCACGCGCACGCACCCAATGCTCAGTCGGTGCCCGGATCGGGGTCGTCCGCCACCCGGGCGTGCAGGTGCATGTCGTGCCAGCCGTCGCCGTGCAGCAGCGCCGACCGCTTGGTGCCCTCCAGGGCGAACCCGGCCTTGGCCGCGACCCGGCAGGAGGCGTCGTTGCCGAGCGCGTGCAGGAGTTCCAGTCGGTGCAGGCCGACCTCGTCGAAGGCCCAGCGGGTCAGTGCGGTGACGGAGCGCGGGGCTATCCCGCGCCCCCGCGTGTCGGGCAGCATCCAGTACCCGAGTTCCGCGCTGCCGTCCGCCAGGACGATCTCCCGCAGCGCCACCCGGCCCAGTACCTCGCCGGTGTCCGTGCCGATCACCGCCCAGGAGGCCATCCGCTCTCCCCGCCAGGCGTCCCGCCACTCGCCGATCCAGCCGAGCGCCTCCTCCCACGAATCGGCGGAGCGGCAGTGCCACCGTTGCACGGCCGGGTCCTGGAAGGCGCGCAGCACCACGGGCGCGTCGTCGTCCTGCCAGGGGCGCAGGGCCAGGCCCCCGGCCGCCGGGATCGTCGGCTGGGGTGACCCGGCCAAGGTGCCGGCCGCCACCACGTCATCGATGAACCAAGGCATGGCCGCATCCTCGCAGCGACCCGGCGCGCGGGACACCGGTTTTCCGTCCGGTCGCCGACGCCCCACGACGGGCGACGGGCGGCAGGTCACCCGTCGGACCAGGACTGCGCACGGACTACGCTCGGCACCACCATGCCCCGCAGATCACCGCCCGCTCCCCTCCCCCAGCGCCAGGGGGTGGACCCGTCCCGTCTCCGGCTGCCCGCCACGGGCGGCCCCTGGACCACGATCCGGGACCATCTGGTCGACCGGCTGGCCCCGCCCGCCGAGGTCATCGACGCGATGCTGCGCTCGGGAGCCTTCGTCACGGCCGACGGCCACCCGGTCGCGCCGGACGCGCCCTACGCCCCCGGCGCCTCCCTCTGGTTCCACCGGGAGCTGCGGCCGGAGCCGCCCGTTCCGTTCCCGCTGCCGGTCGTCCACCGCGACGAGCACATCGTGGTGGTGGACAAACCGCACTTCCTCGCCACGACGCCGCGTGGCAGTCACGTCACCGAGACCGCCCTGGCCCGGCTGCGGCGGGAACTCGGTCTCCCCGGGCTCGGCGCCGCGCACCGGCTGGACCGGTTGACGGCGGGCCTCGTGCTGTTCATCGTCCGGCCCGAGGAGCGCGGCGCCTACCAGAACCTGTTCCGGGACCGGCGCGTCCACAAGGAGTACGAGGCGCTGGCGCCCTTCGACGAGGGGCTGGAGCTGCCGCGCACGGTCCGCAGCCGGATCGAGAAGGAGCGCGGGGTGTTGACCGCGCGGGAGGTGCCCGGCGAGCCGAACGCGATCAGCCGCGTCGAACTCCTCGACCTGCTCCCCCCGGCCCGGACCCCCGTCGCCCGGTACCGGTTGGTCCCGCTGACCGGCCGCACCCATCAGCTGCGGGTGCACATGAACGCGCTCGGCGTACCGATCGTCGGCGATCCGCTGTACCCGGTGGTCCGCGACGCCACCGCGCCCGGGGACTTCCGCGAGCCGCTGAAGCTGCTGGCCCGGGTACTGGAGTTCAGGGACCCGGTCACCGGCTTGGAGCACCGTTTCACCAG
Source organism: Streptomyces sp. NPDC127068 (assembly GCF_042724695.1). Taxonomy (NCBI): domain Bacteria; kingdom Bacillati; phylum Actinomycetota; class Actinomycetes; order Kitasatosporales; family Streptomycetaceae; genus Streptomyces; species Streptomyces sp. NPDC127068. The sequence goes on from NZ_JBHXEN010000006.1 coordinate 105,325, forward strand.
CGCCCGCGACCTCACCGGGGAGCCGCCCGAGGCACCGGACGGCTCCCCGACCTGATCGGGCCGCCCGTGGGGCGGTCCCCGGTCAGGCGCCGCGCCACCACCGGACGAGGCGCCCCCACAGCCCCGGCCGTGCGGGCCGGGGCTCGGGGGAGGCCGGTTCGGTGGTCGGCGGCAGCGGCACCGAACCGACGCCGGCCAACTCGCTCACCGCGGTGGAACTCGGTGCGGACAGCGGAGCGGGCGACGAGACCTGCCAGTCACCGGCGCCGCCCACGGGCTTGCCGATGCTCGGGCGGGCACGCACGTCCTGCGGCGGCCTGGGGACGAAGGTGACGGGAAGTTCGACCAGGTGCCGGGAGAGGATGGTCGAACGCCAGCGCAGGTCCGCCTCGTCGAGGGCGAGCCGGATGTCGGGCAACCGCATCAACAGGGCGTCGACCCCGGTGTCCGCGATGGCCCGGCCGATGTCCTGGCCGGGGCATTCGTGCGGTCCGCTGCCGAAGGCGAGGTGCGAGCGGTTGCCCTGCATGCTCGCGGTCAGGTCGGGGCGGACGGCCGGGTCGAGGTTGCCCGGGGCGATCCCGAAGATGAGGCCGTCGCCCGCGCGGATGCGCTGCCCGCCCAACTCGGTGTCGTGCTTGGCGAAGTAGGCGACCATCGCGGAGAACGGCGGCTCGTCCCACAGCGTCTGTTCCACCGCCTCCGGCACCGTCATCTGTCCGCCGTTGAGTTGGGCGCGGAACCGCGGGTCGGTGAGCACCATCCGCAGCACGTTGGCGATGAGGTTGGCGGTCGCTTCGTAGGCGGCGATGAGCACCAACCGCAGGTGCTGGGCCACCTCGTCGTCGGTGAGCCGCGACTCGTGGCCGATGAGCGCACTGGTGAAGTCCTCCGCCGGTTTCGCCCGCCGGCGCGCGACCAGCAGCATCAGCGCGCTCATCACGTACTCGTTGCTGGCGATGGCGGTCTCGGTGCCCTTGATCATGTCGCGGGCCGACTGCACCATGCGTTCGTTGTACTCCTCGGGCATGCCGAGGATCTCGCACATCACCGCCATGGGCAGTTGCTCGGCGAACTGGCTGACGAGGTCGGCGCGGCCCTGTTCGCAGATGTCGTTGACGAGGCGTTGGCTGTAGCGGTTGATGTAACGCCGGGCGCCGCGGTGGTCGATGGCGGAGATGGCCCCGGTCACGGCCCCGCGCAGCCGCTGGTGCTCGGCTCCCTCGGCGAAGCTGCAGATGGGTTGCCAGGAGTAGACGGGCGCCAGGGGGTGGGTCGGCCCGGCGGTGCCGTCCTTGACCGCGTTCCAGCCACGGGCGTCCCGGTTGTACTGCGAGGGCGTACGCACCATGTGCAGGTTCTCGCTGTGGCCGAGCACCGCCCACATGGGAACGTCGTTGTGGATCAACACGGGTGCTACCGGACCGTGTTCGGCGCGCAGCTTGCCGTAGAGGCTGGTCAGGTCCGCGTCGGCGTCGGGACCGTACAGACGCCGCCGGGCGGCCGGGACGTGCGCGGGGCAGCCCGGCGGCGGGGACGCGGACGGGACGGGATCGTCGGTGCCGGGCGGGCTGTCGGGGAGACGGGGTGGCGTGGTCACGGTGATCGCTCCGAGGAGTCCGGGCCGGTGGCCCGTGAGGTCGGCGGCCTCGACGGGTGCCGGGGTCCGGGATGGGAAGGACGGTCGGGGGCGCCGGGGGCGCGGTCGACGGTGCGGGGCACGGGCCCGGTCGCGGGTCGCTCAGGCGGGTGCGCCGGAGAGCGAGTGCAGGAAGTGCAGCAGGGTCATCAGGGCGTCACGGCTGGAGGCGCGCCGACGGGCGTCGCACTTCACGATGGGGACGTACTCCGGCAGGTCGAGCGCGGTCCGCAGCTCCACCGTCGGGTAGCGGGGCGCGTCCGGGAAGTCGTTGACCGCGATGACGAACGGCACCCCGCGCTCCTCCAGCCGGCCGATGACGTCGAAGCTGACCTCCAGGCGCCGGGTGTCGACGAGGACGACGGCACCGAGGGCCCCTTCGAACAGGCCGTTCCAGAGGAACCAGAACCGCTCCTGTCCCGGGGTGCCGAACAGGTACAGCACCAGTTGTTCGGTGATGCTGATCCGGCCGAAGTCCATGGCCACGGTGGTGGCGGTCTTGGAGTCGGAGCCGTAGTCGTCGTCGACCCCGATCCCGGCCTGGGTCATGGTCTCCTCGGTGGTGAGCGGACGGATCTCGCTCACCGCGCGGACCATGGTGGTCTTGCCGACCCCGAACCCGCCCACGATCACGATCTTGACGGCCGCGTTGGCGGTGTCCGGGAGGTGGTCCTCGGCGCGCGGGCCGTGTCGGACGACCGGGCCCTCGTCGGACGGGTCGTCCACCGCGTTCTCACAGTTTTTGAAGTCCATGCATCACCGCTTCGAGGAGGGAACGGTCGGGCAGTGCGGACCGCACGATCGGCGAGCGCGCCTGCACCAGTTCGGCCGTCAGCAGTTCCGACAGCAGCACGGTCACGACGCTGAACGGCAGATTGAGGTACGCCGAGATCTCGGCCACGGACAGGGGGGACTGGCACAGGCGGAGCACCGCCGCCTGTTCGGGTTGGGCGGTGGGCGAGGGGTCGGCGCGGGTGACGATGAGGGTGACCAGGTCGACTTCGGCCCGATCGCCCTCCTGGGAGGCTCCGGTGATGACGTAGAGGCGCTCCGGATCCTTCTCCTGGCCCGGTTGGGGGGTGTGGCGTTGGCGTTGCGGAGGAGTCATACGGTCTGCCCGTCACGCCTGGGCGGGCTGGTGAGGTGGGCCCCGATCCGTACCACGAGGTCGCGCATGCGGTTGCTCATGAGGCCCGCGTCGACGGTTTCGTCGGCGAGGACGGCGAGGAAGGCGCCCGCGCCGGCGGCCATCAGGTAGAAGTAGCCGCCGCTGACCTCGATGATGACCATGCGCATCCGGCCGTCGCTGTCGGGGATCTCCGCGGCGACCGCGCTGGCGAGGCTCTGGAGTCCGGCGCAGGCCGCGGCGAGGCGGTCGGCCGCGTCGGGCTCTCCGCCGTACCGGGCGATGCGCAGTCCGTCGGCGGACAGCACGACCACTTGACGGGTCTGCGGCACTCCGTCCGCGAGGTCCTTGAGCATCCAGTCGAAGTTGGCTCGCTGCTGGATCACGTGCGGTCTCCCTCGTCCATGAGGTCGTCGTTCTGCGGGTGTGCCTGCGGGTACGAGCCGATGTGCCCCACGCCGGAGCCGTTCACGACGCCGGCGGCGCCCTCCGGGTCGCCCCCGGTGGTGGGGTCCGGGTCGGGCTGCCCCTTGATGCCGTTCATGAACGCCTCGACCCACAGGCCCGGTTCGGGCTCGTCGGGCTGCGCCGGGGCGGGGACGGACGTGCGCCAGAGGTCCGGTTCCCCGGCGGCCTCCGCGGCGGCGGCCTCGGCGTAGCGCTGGGTGAGCGGGGTCTTCACCCTGCTGCGGCGCTGCGGCAGACCGCCCGCGGTCCATTCGGTGACGACGGGCAGGTCCTCGCCGCCGCGCCCCGCGGGCACCAGGTCGTCGTCGGGGCGGCGCGGACCGGTGGTGGGGCGGCGCTTCTTGGCCTTGCGCTGCGGCTCCTGGACCGGGGTGCCGTCGTCGTTGACCCGGGGGACGGCAGTGGCGCCGATGCCGTGGGCGACGCCGGGCGCGGGGCCGGAGGTGAGCATGTCGCGGGGCACGATGAGCACCGCGCGGACGCCACCGTAGGCGGACTGCCGCAGCGAGACCTGCATGTCGTACATCTGCGAGAGGCGACCGACGACGGCCATGCCGAGCCGGGGGGTCTCGCCGAGGTCCTTGAGGTCGATGCCGGCCTGGGCCTGGGCGAGCATCCGTTCGGCGCGCAGCCGGGCCTCCTCGCTGAGGCTCACCCCGCCGTCCTCGATCTCGATGGCGATGCCCGTCTGCACCTCGACCGCGGTGACGTGGACGCGGGTCTGGGGCGGCGAGTAGCGGGTGGCGTTGTCGAGGAGTTCGGCGGCGGCGTGGATCAGCGGCTCCACGTGGGTGCCCCGGACGGCGACCTTGGCGATGGAGTGCAGGTCCACCCGGCGGTACTCCAGGATGCGGGACATCGCGCCGCGCAACACGCTGAACAGGGGTACGGGTTTGGGCCACTGGCGACCGGGCCGGGCGCCGCCGAGCACCGCGATGGAGTCGGCGAGGCGACCGATCAGCGCGGTGCCGTGGTCGATGCGCAGCAGGTCGTCGAAAACCTCCGGGTTGCGTCCGTGGTCCTCCTCCATCTCGCGCAGTTCCGCGGCCTGCTGATGGACGATCGCCTGGACCCGGCGGGCGATGTTGACGAAGGCGCGCTGGGTCGATTCGCGGACCGCCTCCTCGTTGTCCACGATGTCGAGGACGTCCTTCAGCAGGGCGCGCTGGGTGTCGGGCAGGTCGCGGTAGGCGGGGTCGGAGTCGACGACGGCCCGGACCACGTCGGCGGGCGACTCCCCTTGGCGGAGCCGGAACAGGGCGTCGGGCAGGAGCTGCTGGCCCAGGTGGATCAGTTCGGCGTCCTGGGTGGCGAGGCGCTTCTCCAGGTACGCGGCCCGGCGGGCGAAGTCGGCGCGCAGGGCCGTCAGCAGCCGCCCCCGGCGAGCGGCCTCACCTGCCGAGGCGAGGACCAGTACGGTGCCGATCGCTCCGCACAGGCCCACCGCGAGCCGGGCCGGTTCCGCGACGGCGGCGACGGACCCTCCGGTCACGGCGGCCATCAGGAAGGTCGGCAGCAGGAGTACGCGTAGCTGGGGGATCTTTCGGCCACCGGGAGGCGCTTGAACACTCACCATGTATGCCCTCTGAGGGAGTCGGCTCGGGGATGGTCGGTACGTCCGGAGGAACTCGGGGTTTCGCGTGGATCGGTGCGGGTTTCCAGTGTGAGTTCCGGGTGCCGGGCGTGCGGGAGCGTCCGGAACGATTCCCACCAACGGGAATCCCGGAGAACAAACGCACGATTCAGCCTTATTACGCCTCAACTCAGGGCGCTGCGGGCGAGCTTAGTGCGGCTGGTTCATCGCCGTGTCATATTCGGCAAGCGCCTGAAATCCGGGCGCGCGGGCCACTACACTCGGGCGATTTACACGCAGGGGAATCCCACCGACACATGGAGTGACGGAATTCGGGGATGCGGAGGGGCCGTTCCGGGCCGATCGCACAGGTCGGACGGGGGTCCGGCCGGGAGCGGAACGTCCCGCCGGACCGCGGCGCCCGCCCGGGGCGGACGGACGCGGACGCGTCCACGCCCCTTCGCCCGGTCACTCGGACGGGACCTTTCTCCACGGCGCTCCGTCCCGCCCGGCAACGGCGGACGGCCCGCCCCCTGAGGGACGGGCCGTCTCGTGCGGACCGGGAACTCCACCCGCGGGGCGGTCACCCCACCGAGGAGTACGCGACCACGCCCCGCAGCAGACCGTCCACGGCCCGCCGGGCGTTCTTGGCGACCGTCGACGGCGCCTCACCGCCCGCGGGAGCCGCCGCGATCTGCCCCAGGACGTCGATGAGCTGCTTGCACCAGCGGACGAAGTCGCCGGCCGGCATCTCCGCCTCGCGCAGCACCTCGTCGAGGCCCGCGCCGGAGGCCCACATGTACGCGGCCCAGGCGAAGCCGAGGTCGGGTTCGCGCTGGCCGACGCCCTCCGTCTGGTTGATCTTGAAGTCCTCTTCCAGGGCGTCGAGCCGGCCCCAGATCCGCACCATCTCCCCGAGGGCCGCCTTGGCCTGGCCGGAGGGCAGTTTGGGCGCCGTCGCGTCATCGGCCGCCCTGGCCTCGTAGACCAGGGCGGAGGCGCAGGCGGCGAGTTCCGCCGGGTTGAGGCCCTCCCAGATGCCGGCCCGCAGGCACTCGCTGGCGAGCAGGTCGAGTTCGCCGTAGAGCCGCGCCAACCGCTTGCCGTTCCCGGTGACCTCGTCGCCCCGTAGGTAGTCGAGTTCGGTGAGGAGGGCGACGATCCGGTCGAAGGTGCGGGCGATGGTGTTGGTGCGCCCCTCGATCCGGCGCTCCAACTGCGTGGTGTCCCGCACCAGACGGTGGTACCGCTCGGCCCACCGGGCGTGGTCCTCACGGTCGGCGCAGCCGTGGCAGGGGTGCGCGCGGATCTCCGTGCGCAGCCGGGCGAGTTCGCGGTCGTCGGCGGCGGCGGCGCGCTGCTTGCGGTGGCGCTCCGGCACGAGGTGCCCGGCCTTGGTGCGCAGCGCCGAGGCGAGGTCGCGACGGGACTGGGGGGAGCGCGCGTTGAAGGACTTGGGGATGCGCATCCGCTCCAGTGCCTCCACCGGGACCGGGAAGTCCATCGCGGCCAGCCGCTTGACCTGGCGTTCGGCGGTGAGGACCACGGGGCGCGGGCCGTCGTGGTGGTCGAAGCCGCGGTGTCCGTTCGAACGTCCGGCGGGCAGTCCCGGGTCGAGGACCAGGGCGAGACCGGCGTACTTGCCCGTCGGGACGTGGATCACGTCGCCGGGCTTGAGCTTCTCCAGGGCGGTCGACGCGGCGGCCCGGCGCTGGGACACGCCCTGTCGGGCCAGGTCCGTCTCGCGGTCCTTGAGTTGCCGGCGCAGTCGGGCGTACTCCTCGAAGTCGCCCAGGTGGCAGGTCATGGACTCCTTGTAGCCTTCGAGTCCCTCCTCGTTGCGCTGCACCTGCCGGGAGATCCCGACGACCGAGCGGTCCGCCTGGAACTGCGCGAAGGACGTCTCCAGCAGTTCCCGGGAGCGGTGGCGCCCGAACTGCTCCACGAGGTTGACGGCCATGTTGTACGAGGGCCGGAAGCTGGAGCGCAGCGGGTAGGTGCGCGTCCCGGCGAGGCCCGCGAGGTGGTCGGGGTTCATTCCGCGCTGCCACAGCACCACGGCGTGGCCCTCGACGTCGATGCCGCGGCGGCCGGCCCGTCCGGTGAGCTGGGTGTACTCGCCGGGGGTGATGTCGGCGTGCTGCTCGCCGTTCCACTTGACGAGCTTCTCCAGGACGACGGACCGGGCGGGCATGTTGATGCCCAGGGCGAGGGTCTCCGTCGCGAAGACCGCCTTCACCAGGCCGCGCACGAAGAGGTCCTCGACGACCTCCTTGAAGGTCGGCAGCATGCCCGCGTGATGGGCCGCGATGCCGCGCTCCAGCCCCTCCAACCACTCGTAGTAGCCGAGGACGTGCAGGTCCTCGGTGGGGATCGACGAGGTGCGCTCCTCGACGATCGCCCGGACCCTGGCCCTGCCTTCGTCGTCGTTGAGCCGCAGTCCCGCGTAGAGGCACTGCTGGACGGCCGCCTCACAGCCGGCGCGGCTGAAGATGAAGGTGATCGCGGGCAGCAGGCCGTCGGCGTCGAGGCGTTCGATGACCTCGGGGCGGCCCGGGGTCCAGACCCGGGTGCGCTGCCGGCGCTCCCGCTCGCGGTCGGCCTCCCGGACGCCGCGGCCCCGGCGTTTGTCCCGTCCCCAGGTGGGGCGGGAGGACTCCATCCGCGCCATCCGGGTCAGATCCGGGTTGACGGCCTTCTTCTGGCCCTCGCCCTCCTCGAAGAGGTCGTAGACCCGACGCCCGGCCAGTACGTGCTGGAACAGCGGGACCGGACGGTGTTCGGAGACGATGACGGCGGTGTCGCCGCGGACCGTGTCGAGCCAGTCGCCGAACTCCTCCGCGTTGGAGACCGTCGCGGAGAGCGACACCAGGGTCACCGACTCGGGGAGGTGGATGATCACTTCCTCCCAGACCGCGCCGCGGAACCGGTCGGAGAGGTAGTGCACCTCGTCCATGACCACGTGGCCGAGGCCCAGGAGGGCCTGCGAGCCGGCGTACAGCATGTTGCGCAGCACCTCCGTGGTCATCACGACCACGGGGGCGTCGGAGTTGATGCTGTTGTCACCCGTGAGCAGGCCGACCTTGTCCGCTCCGTAGCGTTTGGCCAGGTCGGCGTACTTCTGGTTGGAGAGGGCCTTGATCGGCGTGGTGTAGAAGCACTTCTTGCCGTGGCGGAGTGCGAGGTGGACGGCGAACTCGCCGACGATCGTCTTGCCGGAGCCGGTGGGGGCCGCGACCAGCACGCCCTTGCCCGCTTCGAGGGCCTGGCATGCCTCGATCTGGAAGGGGTCCAGACCGAAGTCGTACATCTCGCGGAAGGAGGCGAGTGCGGTGGCCTGCTCGGCGGCACGTTGCCGTGACGCCGCGTACCGCTCGGCCGGGGAGAGGTCCTCAGTCATCGTGCTTTCGAGGTTACCCGCCACCCCTGACAGAGGGCGATCATTATCCGGATCGTCATATCCGGGCTGGTCAGCCGGGCACCCGAGCGGTCAGCCGGCTGCGGACGTGGATACGGACGGTCGGGCGCCGGCCACCCGCACGGCTCCCGGCACGCAGGTGACGGCCAGCGGCAGGGGGCCCAGCGGTTCCCCGTCCGCGTACCCGGTGACCCCGGGGGCCGCCAGCTCGACCCGTGCGGCGCGGTGGACGGTGACCTTGGGGTGGTCGAGGTGGGTGCCGCGGTAGACCCGGGGGAACACCCTCAGCAGGGTGGTGCGGCTACAGTCGCCGACCACCGTGACGTCGAGGAGGCCGTCCGTCGGGTCGGCCCCCGCGCAGATCCGCATGCCGCCCCCGTAGGAGGTGCCGTTGCCGACCGCCACCAAGGTCGCCTCCAGTTCCAGGGCGGGGCCCCGGTCCAGGGTGAGGCGGTAGGGCAGTGGCTGGAAGGCGGCCAGTTCCGCGAGGAGCGCCAGGTCGTAGGTGAAGCGGCCGAGCGGCAGCCGCATCCGGTTGCCGCGGTCGTTGACGCGCGAGTCGAAGCCGGAGGCGAGGACGGTGCCGAACCAGCGGTCCCCGGCCAGGCCCAGGTCGACGGCGGGGGTGTCGCCCTGCTTCAGCGCTTCGGCGACGAGCCGCGCGGCGGCGGTCGGGTCGCGCAGCGGCAGGCCCAGGGTGCGGGCGAAGTCGTTCCCGGTGCCGACCGCGACGACCCCCAGCGGGGTGTCCGTCCCGGCGACGGCCTGGAGGGCGAGCCCCGTCATGCCGTCACCGCCGACCACCACCAGCGCCCCGGTGCCGGCGCGCACGGTTTCCCGGGCGCGGCGCAGCGCGTCGGCCGGCGTCTCACCGACGAGGGTGCGCACGCGGAATCCGGCGGCGCGGAGTGCGGTGGCGGCCGGGCGGGCCGCCCGGGCGCCCCGGCCGCGGCCCGCGGTGGGGTTGACGAAAAGGGTGATCTCGCTGGTCACGGGCGGACTTTACAAGGGTCCGACGCCTTCTGTAACCCGAGCGGGCCCCGCCGCGGAGGCGGGGCCCGGGGGCGGGCTCAGGTGACGTCGTCGTAGCCGTTCACCCGGTGGGTGCGGCGCCCGGCGTCCGACTGTTCGGGCACGGACGTCCGCGCGCCGACCGACTCGATCTCGCCGATGTCCTGCGGGGTCAGATCCAGTTCGGACGCCTCGTCGTCCGCCGGTCCGGACGCCGCGATCATCGCCCGGCGACGATCGTTGAGGAGCGAGATCACCGAAGCGGCGAAGTAGAGCACCCAGATCGGCACCGCGAGTGCCAGCATCGTCAACGGTTCGGTGCTGGGCGTGACGAACGCCGAGAAGATGCTGACCCCCAGCACCATCCCCCGCCACCAGCCGAGCATCCGCTTGCCGGTCACCATGCCCGTGAAGTTGAGCATCACCAGGAGCAGCGGCATGGTGAAGGAGAGCCCGAAGACCAGCACCATGCGCGTGATGAGGTCCAGGAGGTCGTCGAGGGGCAGCTGGTTGTCCAGGTTCGCTGGGGAGAACTCCAGGAGCACGGTCGCCATCGTCGGCATCGTGAGGTACGCGAAGAAGGCGCCGCCCATGAACAGGGGCACTCCGGCGGCGACGAAGCCGAGGGTGTACTTCTTCTCGTTCCGGTGCAGGCCGGGAGCGACGAACGCCCAGAGCTGGTACAGCCAGATCGGCGACGCGAACACCACACCGGCCGTCAGGGACACCTTGAGGGCCAGGGTGAACGGCGTCAGCAGACCGTTCAGCACGATCCGGGCGCAGGTGCCGTCCCCGTCCTCGGCCAGCTCCGTGAAGCTCTTCTCGCACCCGACGGCCGTCAGGATGGGGTTGGTGACGAACTCGACGATGTCCTTGTAGAAGAACGCGGCGACGATCGTGACCACCACGATGGCCAGCACTGCCTTCGCCAGGCGGTTGCGCAGCTCGCGCAGGTGCTCCACGAGGGGCATCCGCCCCTCGGGGTCCTTCTCCTTCTTGCGGGCAGACTTGAGCAACCCACGTCCTCATCTCGTGCGGCAGACCGGGGCGACCCGGCCCTGCGTCAGCGCTGCTGGGCGTCCGTGGGCTCGTTCACCGGGCGTGAGCTGGTCACGTCGCCGGGGGCGGCCTGGATGGTGCGCTGGGCCTGCGGCTGCTCCTTGTTCAGGGGCTCGGTGGGCGCGGGCTGCTCGCCCTCCGACTTCATGGCCTTGGCCTCGCTCTTGAGGATGCGGGCCGACTTGCCGAGGGAGCGCGCCATGTCGGGGAGCTTCTTCGCACCGAACAGGAGCAAGATGATGACGAGGATCAGAGTGATCTCAAGCGGGCCGATCCGTCCACCGAACATCTACGTCTACCTTCTCACCGAGGCGGCTTGGGGCGGGTTGCTGACCGATCGGCCGGACCGATGTCCGACCGCCGTGCTGGCAGCGATCGTAACGCTCAGGGGTGAACCAGAGGCAATCCCCGTACGTACTCCCGTTCTGGCCCGTGCCTCAATCTCCGGACCGTGTGGGCAGCCTACCTGCCCGCCCTCGGCGCCGGACAGATCGGAGCCGGGGGTTACTGACGCGGACCGGGGGCGCCCCGGTGGTCCGGCCGGTACGCACGGTCACCGGTCCGGGTGGCGTCAGAGTCCCGCGTCGTGTCCCGCGCGGGCGGCGCCCACCGAGGCGCGCTCCAGGTCTTCGGCGGCGCCGCCGATCCGGCGGGCGGCCTCGGACACCTCACGCCCCAGGCGCTCCGCCGCCACGAAGACCCGGACGGCGAGGATCCCGAGGACCAGCAGACCGAGGAAGCCGACGGCGATCGCGAACATGGCCCAGAACATGGGTCGAGCCTAGACGGTGGAGTGCAGGCGCAGGGTCCGCACCCCGCCCTCGGTGAGCAGTTCGACGATGCGCTCACCTGCGGGCTTGCGGACCGGGGAGTCGCACTCGGGGCAGGTGAACGAGTAGAAGGTGGTGTGCGGCGAGCCGCCGATCGCGAGGCGCAGTGCGGCGGCGGGGAGTTCGAACCGGGCGCGGCAGTCGGGGCAGCCCGCGCGGAAGACCACGGGGGTGACCATCGCCAACTCCGGGAACTCCCGGTCGCCCGATATCCCGGATGCATCCACGGAATCCGATATGCCGGAAATTTCCTGGTCGGTGGGGGTCGTGGGCGCGCCGGGAGCCTCGGCCGCTCCACGGTGGGCCGGGACGCCGTGGGCCGGGACGCCGTGGGCCGGGACGACGAAGGGGCCGGCGACCGGTACGGAGCCGGGGCCGGATTCCGGAGGGGTGGTCACAGTCCTCGCTCCTGCCGGTCGGCGGGCCGGTCGGGGCCGGGACGCGCGGCCGGACCGTCCGCGCCGTCGAGCCCGTCGTAGGCCGCGAGCGCCTCCCGGGCCGCACGCCGGGCACTCTCGGCCAGGTCCTCGGGCGCGACGATCCGCCCGTCCCGCCCGAGGCGCAGCGCCAGACGCCGCAGCGAAGCCGGGTCGGGGGCGCGCAAGGAGATCCGCAGCCCGCCGTCGGCCAGTTCCTCGGCGCTGTCGTGCGGGTAGTACTCGGCGACCCAGCGACCGCCGGGTCCCACCTCGACGACGACCTCGGGGTCCTCGGCGGCGGGCTGCACCAGCGCTTCGGACAGGTCCCGCAGCTCTATCTCGGGCGGCGCCGAGGGCTCGTCCAGGACCTTGATCTCGGCGACCCGGTCCAGCCGGAACGTCCGTCGGGCCTCGGAGCGGCGACACCACGCCTCGACGTAGGTGTGACCGACGCTGACCAGTCGGATGGGGTCGATCTCCCGCTCGGTGACCTCGTCCCGCGCGGGAGAGTAGTACCTGATCCAGAGCCGGCGGCGTTCGGAGATCGCCCGGTCCACGTCGGCGAAGACCCCGCCCTCGGACTCGAAGGTGACCGAGAGCCGGGCGCTGGGGGCCGCGGCCTCGCCCGCCGCGGTCTCGACCTTCGCGGTGGCCCGCAGCAACGCCTGCCGATCGCCCTCGCGCAGACCCGGCAGCGTGGCCACGGCCCGGGCCGCGACGAGCAGGGCGGTGGCCTCGTCGGCGGAGATCCGCAGCGGGGCCGCCGCCTCGGCGCTGAGCGCCTGGGGGTTGCGCCACCAGATGCGGTCGCCGTCCGTGTCGATGTCGAGGAGGTCGCCGCCGCGGAAGCTCGTCCCGCACAGCGGCAGCACGTCGAGGTCCGAGATCAGCTCGTCCTCACTGATCCCGAAGGCGCGGGCCACGTCCTCCACCCGGGCACCGGGACGCTCCCTCAGATACGTGACCAGGGACAGCATCCGGCGGGTCTGGTCGATGGCGTTCGCCGGGCGCGCCGGCCTGGCGGGCTTTCCTGCCACGGTGCTACGTCTCCCCCTCTAGCCCTTGGCCACGGCACGGAGCCGATCGACCACGTCGGCCCGCAGTTCCGCGGGCTCCAGCACCACGACGTCGGGACCGAACTCGACGAGCCAGGCATCGAGCCCGTGCCCGTACGGAACCTCCAGTTCGTCCCATCCGTCACCGAGTTCCCGCACGGTCTCCGCCTTCGCCCGCAAGGGGTAGCCGGCGCCGGTGCGCAGTCGGATGCGGGCGCTGCGCTCCGCGCCCTCGCCCGCCCAGCGGGCGACGGTCTCCCGGACGGTGACGACATCGGGGACGGGCGCGCGGTAGGCGCCGACGCGGCTGCGGACCCGGCCGGTGATCCGGGACAGCCGGAACACCCGCTCCGCCTCCCGGTCCCGGTCCCAGCCGGCGAGGTACCAGTGGCCGCGCCAGCACTCCAGGGCCCAGGGCTCGACCTGCCGGGGCTCCGGGCGGGCGGCGTTCGCCTTGCGGTAGTCGAACTGCACGGGCCGCCGGTCGCGGCAGGCCAACATCATCGGCTCGAAGGCCGCCTCGTGCACGGGGATGCGGGGCTCCAGGGCGCCGTGGCCCTCCTGCGGGTCGACGGTCTCGGGCACGCCGGCCGCCCGGAGTTTCTGGAGGGCTCCGCTGGCCGCTCCGGCGAGCCGGGCCTGCTGCCACACCCGGGCGGCGAGTCCCAGGGCCGCCGCTTCCTCCGCGTCGAGGGAGATGGGCGGCAGCCGGTTGCTGTCGCGGCGCGCGAGGTAGCCGACGTCACCGTCGAGGCTTTCGACGGTCTCGATGACGAGTCCGAGTTCGCGCAGGTCGTCCTTGTCGCGTTCGAACATCCGGTTGAACGAGTCGTCGGTCCCCTGGGCGCCCTCACCGGGGCCGAACGCCTCGATGTACGCCTCGATGGAGCCCCGTAGTTCCCGCTTGCTGAGAGGTCGCCGCGTCCCGAGCAGACACAGCGCCAGATTCATCAGCCGCTCGGCCTTGGAGATGGCCATCGACGCCTTACGTCCTCTCGTTCGCCCACCCGCCCGACGACCGTACCGTCCCGGGGCACCACGGGAAAAGCCACGGGCCCACGCCGGGGGCGCGGGCCCGTGGCTGATCAGAAATGATCAGATTCGACCGTGTCAGATCGACACGAGGTCGCACACGAAGATCAGCGTCTCGCCCGGGGCGATGCGGCCGCCCGCGCCACGGTCACCGTACGCGAGGTGCGCCGGGATCGTGAGCTTGCGACGGCCGCCGACCTTCATGCCCTCGACGCCCTGGTCCCATCCCTTGATGACCTGGCCGGCGCCCAACTGGAACTGGAGCGGCTTGCCGCGGTTCCAGCTCGCGTCGAACTCCTCGCCGGTGGAGAAGGCCACGCCCACGTAGTGCACGGAGACCAGGTCGCCCGCCTTGGCCTCCCTGCCGTCGCCCTCCCAGATGTCCACGATCTCAAGGTCCTTGGGGGCCTCGCCCTCGGGGAAGTCGATCTCGGGCTTTTCGATGCTCACGTCAATTGCTCCTGCTCAGGTGGATGGGCAACCGTCCCAGTGTTACATCTTCGCGAGGATGTCCACCGAGAAGACCAGCGTGGAGTCCTTCTTGATCGGCCCGTCCTGCGGGGGCTTGTCGCCGTAGCCGAGGGCGGGCGGGACCACGATGAGCACCCGGCTGCCGACCTTCTTGCCGGTGAGTCCCTGCGCCCAGCCCTTGACGACCTGGCTCAGACCGAACTGGGCCAGCTGCTCGCGCTGGTAGGAGGAGTCGAACTCCTTGCCGTCGGCCCAGAGCACGCCCTTGTACTGGACGAGGAGCGAGTCGGTCTCCTTGACCACCGCGCCGTCCCCCTCCAGGACGTACTCCGACACGAGCTTCGTCGGCGCGGCCGTCTTCGGCACGTCGATGGAGGGGGCCTTGCCGTCGGTGTTGGTCCCCACCTTCGGCAGGGCCTTGTCCTCCTGGGCGACCTTCTTGCCCCGGGCGGAGCTCTTCGCGTTGAAGGAGTCGACGATGTCGACGACGAACACCAGCGTGTCCGTCCCCTTGATGCCGGCCTGTTCGTTGCCCTGTTCGCCGTACCCGAGGGCCGGCGGGATTGCCAGCTCCACCCGGGAACCGGCCTTCTTCCCCACCAGGGCCTGGTCCCAGCCCGGGATGACCTGTCCCATGCCGATCTGGAAGATCGCCGGGGCGCCACGGTCGTAGGAGTTGTCGAAGACCTTCGCGGACGACCAGATCTGGCCGAGGTAGTTCGCCTGGAGGTGGTCCCCCTTGGCGACGGTGACACCGCTGCCCGGCAGGACGTTCTTCACCGCGAGGTCCGACGACGGCGTGCCGCTGCCCTTCGCCACGGTCGGCTTCTCACCCCACTTCTTCCCCGCGGTGATGTCCGGCACGGGTCCGGACACGATCTTCCCGGACTGCTGGGGCGAATCGGTCGGCACGGGGGAGGAACTCTTGCTGGCGCTGCCCTTGTCGGTCTTGTCGTCACCGCACGCGGCGAGCGTCAACAGTCCGGCGGGTACGGCGAAGAGGAGTGAGCGTCGGCGCACGGTGGGGGCCTCGTATCGGTCGTTCTGGCGGTTGGCGTGCGCGCCACCTTACTGAGGTTTCCCCGCGCCCCGGCGCTCCGGCCCTCGGCCGGCACCGCCGGACCCCCAACGGACGCGTGGCCCCTGAGAAGCACGGGCCCACGAGGAGGGGGCGCCGTACGGTGAACGTACGACACCCCCGGGGCGGTTCCGACTCACCGAGATCGGTGCGACCGCCGTGGTCATCCCCACGGACCGGTCACATGCCGGCGATGAGCTTCTCCACCCGGTCGTCGACGGAGCGGAACGGGTCCTTGCACAGCACGGTGCGCTGCGCCTGGTCGTTGAGCTTGAGGTGCACCCAGTCGACGGTGAAGTCCCGCCGCTGTTCCTGCGCACGGCGGATGAAGTCGCCGCGCAGTCGGGCCCGGGTGGTCTGCGGGGGCACCGACTTGCCCTCGAAGATCTTGAGGTCGTCGCAGATCCGGGCGACCTGCCCGCGGCGCTCCAAGAGGTAGTAGAGGCCCCGGCGACGGTGGATGTCGTGGTAGGCGAGGTCTATCTGGGCGACCCGCGGGTTCGACATGGTCATGTTGTGCTTCGCCCGGTACCGCTCGATCAGCTGGTACTTCATGACCCAGTCGATCTCCGTGGAGATGCGGTCGAGGTCCTCGGCCTCGATCGCGTCCAGGGTGCGGCCCCAGAGTTCCAGTACCTGCTCGACCGTGCCGGTGCGGATGCCCCGGCGCTCGCAGAAGTCCACGGCCTTCTCGTAGTACTCGCGCTGCACCTCCAGGGCGGACGCCTCGCGCCCGCTCGCGAGGCGCACCTTGCGCTGCCCGGTGATGTCGTGGCTGACCTCGCGGATCGCCCGGATGGGGTTCTCCAGGGTCAGGTCACGCATCACCGTGCCCGCCTCGATCATGCGCAGCACCAGGTCCGTGGCCCCGACCTTGAGGAGCATCGTCGTCTCGGACATGTTCGAGTCGCCGACGATGACGTGGAGGCGGCGGTACCGCTCCGCGTCGGCGTGCGGCTCGTCACGGGTGTTGATGATGGGTCGGGAACGCGTCGTGGCGGAGCTGACGCCCTCCCAGATGTGTTCCGCCCGCTGACTGACGCAGTACACCGCGCCACGCGGGGTCTGGAGGACCTTGCCCGCGCCGCAGAGCAGCTGCCGGGTGACGAGGAAGGGGATGAGGATGTCCGCGAGTCGGGAGAACTCGCCGTGCCGGGCCACCAGGTAGTTCTCATGGCAGCCGTACGAGTTCCCCGCCGAATCCGTGTTGTTCTTGAAGAGGTAGACGTCGCCCGCGATTCCCTCCTCGTGCAGGCGGCGTTCGGCGTCGACGAGCAGCCCTTCGAGAATCCGCTCACCGGCCTTGTCGTGCGTGACCAGCTCGGTCACGTTGTCACATTCGGGGGTCGCGTATTCAGGATGCGATCCGACATCGAGGTACAAGCGGGCGCCGTTGCGCAGAAAGACGTTGCTGCTCCGGCCCCATGACACGACACGGCGGAAGAGGTACCGCGCCACCTCGTCGGGAGACAGGCGGCGCTGTCCCCTGAACGTACATGTGACGCCGTACTCGTTCTCCAGCCCGAAAATGCGGCGGTCCATGACTGAACATTACGCCTGATGCCCTGTACTGAAACCGGGTTCGACCGTACCGTTCCGATCATTTTCCGATGACCCGGCCACCACGCCGGTGCGCAACGGAACCACCAGCGCCGCCCTCGCGACGACCAGCACGGTCAGTGCGGCGAGCCCCGCCACGGCCGGAACCGTGAAGGCGGAACGGGTGCCGCCCCACTCCACCACCGGCCCGGCCAGGGCGGTCCCGCCCGCCGCGCCGACGCTGAACGTGGTGACCAACCAGGAGAACGCCTCGGTGACCGTCCCGCGCGGGGCGTGCCGGTCCACCACCACGAAGGCGCAGGCCAGCGCGGGCGCCAGGAACACCCCGGCGAGCGCGCTGAGCAGCGTCATGCCGACGACCCCGGGCACCAGGGCCAGCGGCACGTAACACAGCGCCAGCAGGGCCACCAGGGCCCTCAGCCGAGGTTCGGGGGCACCGGCCCACTCCCGTGCGCCGTAGCCCAGTCCTCCGATCAGCGCCCCCAGGCCCAGGGCCGCCATCAGCCCGCCGTACACCACGTCCCCGCCACGGCCCTCGGCGTAGGACGCCCCGGCCACGGCGATGGAGCCGAGGGCCGCGCCGATGAACAGGAAGGCGCCCAGCAGGGTCAGCAGGCCGCCCGAACGCAGGGCACCCAGCCAGTGGGCCTCGCGCGGGGCGGAGCGCCAGGCCCGGGAGGGCTTCGTGGTCACCACGGACAGCGCGCCGAGCACGCCGAGGCCGTTGATGACGAGCAGCGCCACCGCCGGCGACCACACCGACACGCACAGGGTCACCAGCAGCGGCCCCACCGTGAACATGACCTCCTGGGCCACCGCGTCCATGGCGTACGCCCGGTGCACCTGGCCGTCGTGGGGCAGCACGTCCGGCCACAGCGCCCGCAGACCGCCCTCCAGGGGCGGGGTGAACAGGCCGGCGACCGCCACCGCCGCGTAGGCCACCGCGAGGGAGTCGGTCCCGGCGAACGCGAGGACGCTCGCGCCGAGCGCCGACAGCAGGGCGGCGGGGACCTGGACGCCCGGTTGGCCGCGCAGGTCCACCAGACGGCCCAGGAGGGGCTGTCCGACGGCGTGGGTCAGGCCGTACACGGCCGCGAGGCCGCCCGCGAGGCTGTAGCTGCCGCCCTCGGCGCGCACCAGCAGCACGATCGCGATGGGGGCGGTGGCGCTGGGGAGTCTCCCCACGAGGGTGCCGATCAGCAGCCGCGCCGCGTAGCGCGCCCGGAAGATGTCCCCGTACCCCGAGGCCATGCGCGGCCCTCCCGCTCCCTGAAGTGTTACGTATAACGTCGCCGTCATACGTACCATGTGGGCCATCCGGCGGTCCACCCGTTCCCTGCGGGCACCGCGAGGGAACCCACCGGCCCGGAGCCGGTCACCGACGTGGAGGGCAGCAGTGCGGACGGAGGGCGGCGACCCCGGTGGTCACGGATCGTCATCGGGGGGCGGACGCCCGGCGGGGGGCCACGGCACCCGGCCCACCAGCCGGGACGTGGCGCGCGCCGCAGGGGTCTCGCAGGCGGCCGTGTCGCTCGTCCTGGGCGACAAGTGGCCCGGTCGGGTGGCCCCGGCCACCGCGGAGCGGGTACGGGCCGCCGCGCGCGACCTCGGCTACCGCCCCAACCTGGCGGCCCGGAACCTGCGCCTCGGCCGCACGCGCACGGCGCTGCTGGCGGTGCCCGTCCTCAACAGCGACTTCTTCGCCGGGGTCCACGCGGGCGCCGCGCGGGTGGCCGCCCGGCACGGCTTCGGCGTCGTCCTGTACCCCGTCCCCGCCGACGCCGGTTCGGCGCCCGACCCGTTCGCGTCGGCCCGGGCCGCCCTGGACGGGGTGATCGCCTCCTCCATGGCCCCGGACGCGGTCGCCGCCCTGCGGGGCGGTGAACTCCCCCTGGTCATGCTGGACTCCGACCCCGCGGCGCACGGCGCGGCCGTCGTCAACCTCGACGTGGGCGACGGGGTGCGGCAGGTGGCCCGCCATCTGCTCGCCCTCGGACACCGGGACGTCCTGCACCTGGGCGCGGACGTCGACTCGTGGACCTTCCGCGTGCGGGCCGGCGCCCTCGCCGAGGCCCTGCGGGACGGATCGGTGACCCACCGACGGGTCACCGCTCCGCTGCGCGTCGACGCGGCCCGCGACGCCGTGGCCGACGTGCTGGGCCTGCCGGCCGCGGAGCGGCCCACCGCGGTGCTGTGCGACAGCGACGTGCTCGCCGCCGGCGTCCTCAAGACCGCCCGGCGCCTGGGGCTGCGGGTGCCCGAGGACCTGTCCGTGACCGGCTTCGACGACCTGTCCCTCGCCACCGCCGTCGAACCCGAACTCACCACCCTGCGGCTGCCGGCCGAGGACGTCGGCGCACACGGGATGCGCGCTCTGCTGGCGCTGCTCGACGGCGAGCAGCCGCCGCCGGTGACCCTGCCCGTGGAACTCGTCTCCCGCGGTTCCACCGCAACGGCCCCCGCCCGCCGCGGGGCGCCCTGACGGCACGCCCGCCTTGCGCCCCGCGGACGGGAAGGGCCCCGGACCGGCTACGACCGGTCGGGGCCCTCGTCCGGGTGTGCTACGCGTCCGGTTCGGCCTCGTCCGAGGTGTCCGGGCCCGTCGACTTGGCGGGCTTCCCCGACTTGCCGGACTTCGCGGGCTTCGCGGTGTCCGCCGGCGCGCCGGTCTCCTCGGCGCCGGACGGCGTCCCCGCGTCGTCCGCTGCGGAGTCCGCCGGGTCGCCGGGCGGCCGGGTGCCCTCCTCCAGCAGACGGGCGAGCTGGCGCCCGACGATCCGCTTGAACTTGCGCTGCTGGGGGCGGGTGCGGTCCAGGACCGCCACCTCCAGGCGCTCGGCGGGGATCTCCCGCTCGCTGCCGTTGGTGTCCCGCGAGAGGGCCTGCACGGCGAGCCGCAGGGCCGCCGCGAGCGACATCCCGTCCTCGTGGCGCTGGTCCAGGTAGGTGCTGATCTGTTCGGCGTTGCCGCCGACGGCGACCGAGCCGTGCTCGTCCACGATCGACCCGTCGTGCGGCAGCCGGTAGATCTGGTCGCCCTCGGGAGAGTCACCGACCTCGGCGACGACCAACTCCACCTCGTACGGCTTCTCGGCCGAGCTGGAGAAGATCGTGCCGAGCGTCTGGGCGTACACGTTCGCCAGCCCGCGGGCGGTCACGTCATCGCGGTCGTAGGTGTAACCGCGCAGGTCGGCGTAGCGGACCCCGCCGATCCGGAGGTTCTCGTACTCGTTGTACTTGCCGGCCGCGGCGAAGCCGATCCGGTCGTAGATCTCGCTGAACTTGTGCAGCGCGCGGGACGGGTTCTCACCGACGAACACGATGCCGTCGGTGTACTGGAGAACGACCAGGCTGCGCCCCCGGGCGATGCCCTTGCGCGCGTACTCCGCCCGGTCGGCCATGGCCTGCTGGGGTGAGACGTAGAACGGCGTAGACACCGGCTGTCCGTCCTTTTCTGTGAGTGGCGATTACGGTTTCGGCAGGTGGTCAGAGCAGGGCGGCACGGGGGCCGTCGGGCTGCTCCAGGCGCCGCTCCAGGATCGAGCGGGCGATCTCGGAGGACTCGGCCTCCGTCAGCCTGCGGAATCCGCTTTCGGTGATCACGGTCACGATCGGGTAGATGCGCCGGGCCACGTCCGGGCCGCCGGTCGCCGAATCGTCGTCGGCGGCGTCGTACAACGCCTGCACCACGAGCGTCGTCGCCTGCTGTTCGGTGAGCTCGTCGTGGTAGAGCTTCTTCATCGAGCCGCGGGCGAAGATCGAACCCGAGCCGGTGGCCGCGAAGCCCTGCTCCTCGCTGCGCCCGCCCGTCACGTCGTAACTGAAGACGCGGCCCTTCTCGCGGTCGACGTCGTAGCCGGCGAAGAGGGGCACCACGGCGAGGCCCTGCATGGCCATCCCGAGGTTGGAACGGATCATCGTGGAGAGCCGGTTGGCCTTGCCCTCCAGGGAGAGCTGGACGCCCTCGACCTTCTCGAAGTGCTCCAACTCCAGTTGGAACAGCTTGACCATCTCGACCGCGAGGCCCGCCGTACCGGCGATGCCGACGGCCGAGTACTCGTCTGCCGGGAACACCTTCTCGATGTCCCGCTGCGCGATCATGCTGCCCATCGTGGCCCGCCGGTCACCGGCGAGCACCACACCGCCAGGGAAGGTCACGGCGACGATCGTGGTGCCGTGCGGCACCTCGATGGCGCCCTGGACCGGGGGCAGCGCCCGGTTGCCCGGCAGCATGTCCGGCTGGTGCACGGAGAGGAAGTCCACGAAGGACGACGAGCCGGGGGTGAGGAAGGCAGCTGGTAGACGCCCGGTGCCACGGTTGTTGGCTTCCACGAGTTTCCCTCCAGATAAGCGGCAGCCCTGCGGACGGTGTCGGGATCGGCGCCCAACTTGCCGACGGCCGAATTGCAGTTGAAGCACGGTACGCCAGGGACCTTACCCGCCTCACGGCCGTGATCCACATGCGTGGCGGGCCGGAACGCACGGGGCCGGGAACGGCGCGGGAGGTGGTGGTGCGCGGTCGGCCGCGCCACCGCCCGCCCAGGTGTGCGCACCGGACCGGATCGGGCGGGCCGACCCGCCGCGCGACCGCGGGCGGTGGATCCGCCCGCGGTCGCGCGAGGACGTCTCCGGACCGCGCGGGTCCGGCCCGTTCGTTACTGGCCGCCCTTTTGCACGAAGGAGCGCACGAAGTCCTCGGCGTTCTCCTCCAGGACGTCGTCGATCTCGTCCAGGACGGAGTCGACGTCGTCGCTCAGTTTCTCCTGGCGCTCCTTGAGGTCCTCGGACGCCTGCGCGTCCTGCACCTGCTCCTCGGTCTCCTCGTTGGTGCGCGTGGCCTTCTGCTGTCCGCCGCCGGTGTCCTTGGTCGCCATCAACCCTCACCCCGCTCGGTTCGCCCGACTCAGTTCGATCGGTCAAGATCAGACCCTACAAGCTGGGTCCGACATCGGCCCCCGCGTTCGTACAACGTCCGGGGATCATCACCATGATTCCCGGGGACGGTGCCGTTCAGCCGCTCCGGGGACCGTTTTCGGTACCGGTCCCGCCGCGCCGGTCACCCGCCGGACAGGACCTTGACGAGTTCCTCGGCCGTGCGACAGCGGTCGAGGAGCGCTTTGACGTGGTTGCGCGTACCGCGCAACGGTTCCAGGGTGGGGACCCGCTGGAGGGAGTCCCGACCGGGCAGGTCGAAGATCACGGAGTCCCAGGAGGCCGCGGCCACGTCGTCCGCGTACTGCTCCAGACAGCGTCCCCGGAAGTAGGCCCTGGTGTCCTCCGGGGGCTTGGTGCGGGCCCGTTCCACCTCCTCCTCGTCCAGGAGCCGCTGCATCTTGCCCCGGGCCACCAGCCGGTTGTAGAGGCCCTTCTCGGCGCGCACATCGGCGTACTGGAGGTCGACCAGGTGCAGCCGGGCGGCGTCCCAGTCGAGGCCGTCCCGCCGCCGGTAGCCCTCCATCAGCTCCCGCTTGGCGACCCAGTCCAGCTCCCCGGACAGGCTCATCGGGTCGTTCTCCAGCCGGTTCAGCGTGTCTTCCCACCGGGCGAGCACGTCCCGGGTCTGCTCGTCCGCATCGGCCCCGAACCGTTCCTCCACGTACTTGCGGGACAGCTCGTAGTACTCCATCTGGAGCTGCACCGCGGTGAGCGTGCGTCCGCTGCGGAGCGTGATGAGCCGTCGCAGCCCGGGGTCGTGCGAAACCTGGTGGAGCGTGCGCACCGGCTGGTCGACCGCGAGGTCCACGGCGATGAAGCCGTCCTCGATCATGGACAGGACCAGGGCGGTGGTGCCGAGCTTCAGATAGGTGGAGATCTCCGAGAGGTTGGCGTCACCGATGATCACATGGAGGCGCCGGTACTTCTCGGCGTCGGCGTGCGGCTCGTCCCGGGTGTTGATGATGGGCCGCTTCAGCGTGGTCTCCAGGCCGACCTCGACCTCGAAGTAGTCCGCGCGCTGGCTGATCTGGAAGCCGTGTTCGTGGCCGTCCTGGCCGATGCCGACGCGGCCGGCCCCGGTGACGACCTGCCGGGAGACGAAGAAGGGCGTGAGGTGGCGCACGATGTCCGAGAACGCGGTCTCCCGCTTCATCAGGTAGTTCTCGTGCGTCCCGTAGGAGGCGCCCTTGTTGTCGGTGTTGTTCTTGTAGAGGTGGATGGGCTGCGCGCCGGGGAGCTGGGCGGCCCGCTCGGCGGCCTCCGCCATGATCCGCTCCCCCGCCTTGTCCCAGAGGACGGCGTCCCGCGGATTGGTGATCTCCGGGGAGCTGTACTCGGGGTGCGCGTGGTCGACGTAGAGCCGGGCGCCGTTGGTCAGGATGACGTTGGCGAGACCGATGTCCTCGTCGGTGAGCTGGCTGGAGTCGGCGGCCTCGCGCGCGAGGTCGAAGCCCCGGGCGTCACGCAGCGGGTTCTCCTCCTCGAAGTCCCACCGGGCCCGGCGGGCCCGGTGCATCGCTGCCGCGTAGGCGTTGACGATCTGGGAAGAGGTGAGCATGGCATTGGCATTGGGGTGGCCGGGAACGGAGATGCCGTACTCCGTCTCGATGCCCATTACTCGCCGTACGGTCATGCGGCCCTCCTTGCCCGACGACGCCCCCGGGCGGGGGCGGCGCTCAAGTACCGCTGGTGCTCCGGTCCGTGTGCGGTGCCCGTCCCCGCACTGCGTGACGCGGCGGTACAGGAGAGCCTATGACGCCTCTGCACTGGTGGGGAGATCATTCTCGTCATTGCCGTGTCACCGTGTGCCGTCCGGTGACACGGTCGGCTGCGGGCACCCGTGGGCACCCGCAGCCGCCCGGTTCGTCTAGAGGTACTGACCGGTGTTCGCCACCGTGTCGATGGAGCGTCCGGTGTCGGCGCCCTGCTTCCCGGTGACCAGGGTGCGGATGTAGACGATCCGCTCGCCCTTCTTGCCGGAGATCCGGGCCCAGTCGTCCGGGTTGGTGGTGTTGGGGAGGTCCTCGTTCTCCTTGAACTCGTCCACGCACGCCTGGAGGAGGTGGGAGACCCGCAGCCCCTTCTGGTTCTGCTCAAGGAACGCCTTGATCGCCATCTTCTTGGCACGGCCCACGATGTTCTCGATCATGGCGCCGGAGTTGAAGTCCTTGAAGTACAGGACCTCCTTGTCACCGTTGGCGTAGGTGACCTCCAGGAAGCGGTTCTCCTCGGACTCGGCGTACATCTGCTCGACGGCGGTCTGGATCATGCCCTGCACCGTGGCCCCGCGGTCGCCGCCGTGCTCGCCGAGGTCGTCGGAGTGCAGCGGGAGCCGCTGGGTGAGGTACTTGCCGAAGATGTCCTTGGCCGCCTCGGCGTCCGGACGCTCGATCTTGATCTTCACGTCGAGCCGGCCGGGCCGCAGGATCGCGGGGTCGATCATGTCCTCGCGGTTGGAGGCACCGATGACGACCACGTTCTCCAGGCCCTCGACGCCGTCGATCTCGGCGAGGAGCTGCGGGACGATGGTGTTCTCGACGTCCGAGCTGACGCCCGAGCCGCGGGTGCGGAACAGGGACTCCATCTCGTCGAAGAAGACGATGACCGGGGTGCCCTCGCTGGCCTTCTCACGGGCCCGCTGGAACACCAGGCGGATCTGCCGCTCGGTCTCGCCGACGTACTTGTTGAGCAGTTCCGGGCCCTTGATGTTGAGGAAGAAGCTCTTGCCCGACGCCTGCCCGGTGACTTCGGCGACCTTCTTCGCGAGGGAGTTGGCCACCGCCTTGGCGATGAGGGTCTTCCCGCACCCCGGCGGACCGTAGAGGAGGACGCCCTTGGGCGGGCGCAGTTCGTGCTCCTTGAACAGGTCCGGGTAGAGGTAGGGGAGCTCGACCGCGTCGCGGATCAGCTCGATCTGGTTGCCCAGACCGCCGATCTGTTCGTAGCCGATGTCCGGGACCTCTTCGAGGACGAGTTCCTCGACCTCGCTCTTGGGCACGACCTCGTAGACGTAGCCGGAGCGGGATTCGAGGAGCAGGGCGTCACCCGGGCGGATGGTCACGTCGAGGAGCGGCTCGGCGAGCCGGACGACGCGCTCTTCGTCGGTGTGTCCGACGACCAGGGCGCGTTCGCCGTCCTCCAGGATCTCCTTGAGGGTGACGATGTCGCCGACGCGCTCGTACGTCATGGCCTCGACCACGTTGAGCGCCTCGTTCAGCATGACTTCCTGGCCGCGCCGGAGTTCGTCGAGTTCGACGCTCGGGCTCACGTTCACCCGGAGCTTGCGGCCCCCGGTGAAGATGTCGGCGGTGCCGTCCTCGTTGGCCGTGAGGAAGACGCCGAAGCCGGCCGGCGGCTGGGCGAGCCGGTCGACCTCCTCCTTGAGGGCCACGATCTGGTCGCGGGCCTCACGGAGCGTGTTCGCGAGGCGTTCGTTCTGCGCGGACACGCCGGCCAGGTTCGTCTGGAGTTCGACGATCCGCTCTTCGAGAATCCTCGTGTGCCGCGGAGAGTCGGCGAGCTTGCGTCGCAGGACGGCGATCTCCTGCTCAAGATAGGCGATCTGACCGGCCGGGTCATCGGACCCCCGACCCGGGCGGATGCCGCGGTTCGTGTCGTCGTGGGCTGCCACGGTCCTCACCTCCTCCAAGGGGAGCTGGACGCTTCCTGACCCTACCTGGGTGGGTGTCGATTGAAACCCCTAGATCACAAAGACCGTGGGGGTGTGTCCGATCTTCACCCTTGCGCTCTCCCTCACGCCAGGTGGATACCCACGGAATGACGTCTGAAAGCGGCCCGGTCCGCTCAGGAAATGGTCAACACCCATCACCGGGCGGCCGACTTGTGCCGTGGTCCGGGTGCCCGTGCAGCGGATCACCCCCTCGGATGTGACGGGCGCCACGCGTGCACGACGGGTGCTCCGACCCGGTTTTCGGCCAGCGGCAGCAGCGGTTGGGCGGCGACCGGCGGTGACGCTGCGTGTGCCGTGGGCGGGGCACCGGCGCCGGTGCGGGCGGTTGTATCGTCGAGACGTCCGGCACGCGCGCGGGACGGGTGTTCGCCCGGGAGGTCGACCGGGGCCGCCGGGGTCGGAAGGCCCCCGGAGCCCTCGGAGTCGTCAAGGCGAGCGTCCCGGCCCGGCGGGTGCACGAGTTGCGCGGGTCATGGCGGGAGAGCAGACGGTGGGGCAAGAGGACCGGTCCGGGAAGCAGGAGGGCGAGGGCCCCGAGCTGGAGGTCTGGATCGACCAGGACCTGTGCACGGGCGACGGGATCTGCGTGCAGTACGCCCCGGAGGTCTTCGAGCTGGACATCGACGGCCTGGCCTACGTGAAGAGCGCCGACGACGAGTTGCTCCAGGCGCCGGGGGCCACGACCCGGGTGCCGCTGCCGCTGTTGCAGGACGTCGCCGACTCCGCGAAGGAGTGCCCCGGGGACTGCATCCACGTGCGGCGGATCACCGACCGGGTCGAGGTGTACGGGCCGGACGCGGCCTGAGACGGCACGCGGTGCCGTCCGGACGGCCCGGGTGGCCGGGCCTGCGCGGCGCCCGTCAGGCGCTCAGTGCGCGCCCGGTGTCCGCGCTGATGAACCGGCCCTCGTGCCAGGTCCAGGTGGTCCGCTTGCGCTCGTCCGGACAGCAGTTGGGCACCTCGGACGAGGAGTAGCCGAGCAGGGTGGCGAGCACGGTCCCGCCCCGTACGGTGAGATCGGTGACGTTGAGTCGGTCCTTGGGCTCGACCAGGGTGGCGATCACCCGGGGGGCCGCTTCGGCGCCGGCCCGGGTCAGGACGTAGACCCCGCTGGGCGGCGTCCCCATGCCCGTGTCGCAGCGCGCCACGGCGACCGTCTCGGGCGTGCCGTCCCCGTCGAGGTCGCCGCTCGCCTCCTGGACGACGCGCACCCCGACGGGGCCGCAGTCGAGCGGGAGCTTCACGTCGGCCGGATCGGGTGCGGGTCCGGGAGCCTTCCGGGCGTCGACCCGGGGACGGCCCTCCTGGACGGCCGTCGCCGCGTCGGGCTGGAGGAGGGACGAGGCCGCGATCACACCGGCGAGGGCCGCGGCGGTGGCCACCCAGTGGATGGGCCGGGTGCGGGTGTGCGCCGGTTCCGGAACGGCGGGATGCTGCACGAGGAGTGTCTCCTGTGAGGGCTGTGCCGGTGGGGTGGCCAGCATCGTGCCACACGGCGCGGGACCGGGGAACGGCGGGGCCGGCGTTCCGGGAACGCCGGGTCGCGGGCCGCTCGGCACGACCCGCGCTCAACGCGCGGATGCCGCCGTCGAGTTTCCCGGACGAATCGGGAACTCGGCGGCGGCATCCCCGCGTTGTGAAGGGTGTGGCCGATACGGCCGTGTTGGCCCGAGGGGCCCCGCAGCTGGCACGCGATGCCGTCTGCGGGGCGGGTGGCACGGGTCAGCGGGTGGCGCCGCCGTCGGCGTTGGGACCCGCGTAGTCGTCGCCGTACGCACCCTTGGCGGGGCGGCGGCGGCGCATCGGGGGCTCGACGCCGTCGGCGAGCCGACGGGCGGTGAGGAGGAACCCGGTGTGACCGATCATGCGGTGGTCGGGGCGCACGGCGAGGCCCTCGATGTGCCAGTTGCGGATCATCGTCTCCCAGGCGGTCGGCTCGTTGAAGCAGCCGATCTCCCGGATGGACTCCACGGTCCGGGCGAGCTGGGTCGTCGTCGCCACGTAGCAGCAGACGATGCCGCCGGGCACGAGGGCCTTGGAAACGGCCTCCAGACACTCCCAGGGCGCCAGCATGTCGAGGATGACCCGGTCGACGTCCGTGTCGGACAGATTGTCCTGGAGGTCGCCGACGGTCAGCTGCCAGGCCGGGTGCGGGCCGCCGAAGTAGCGCTCCACGTTCTGCCGGGCGATGTCCGCGAAGTCCTCGCGGCGCTCGTAGGAGTGGAGCATGCCCTGGTCACCGATGGCGCGGAGCAGGAAGCTGCTCAGCGATCCGGAGCCCACTCCCGCTTCCACGACGCGGGCGCCGGGGAAGATGTCCGCGAAGGAGAGGATCTGCCCCGCGTCCTTGGGGTAGACCACGGCGGCGCCGCGGGGCATGGACAGGACGTAGTCGGGGAGCAGGGGGCGCAGCGCTAGGTAGGCGACGTTCCCCGTGGTGCGGACAACGCTGCCCTCGGGGGAGCCGATCAGCTCGTCGTGCGGGAACGACCCTTTGTGGGTGTGGAAGTTCTTCCCGGCTTCGAGCGTGAACGTGTAGTGGCGTCCCTTGGGGTCGGTGAGCTGGACCTGGTCCCCGACCTTGAAGGGCCCGCGGCGGCGGGCGGCACCGGTCGGTTCGGACATGTGACCAGCCTACCGGTCGTGACGGGGCCCTCGGACCACGGCGGGGCGGGGCCCGGCCGGGGCGGGGTCAGCTGGGGCGGGCCATGGCCCGGACGAAGGCCCGTTCCACGTCGGCGGCGGAGAGTACGCCGTAGATCTCGCCGGAGTCCTCCACCACCAGGTACTCGGTGGCCGGGGTGGTGCGCAGCACGTCGAGGAGTTCCTCGCCGGCCAGGTCGGCGGAGACGCGCATCCCGTCGGTGAGGTCCTGGGCGAGTCCGCTGACGGCGACCCAGGGGCGCCGGTGCTCGGGGATGCCGACGATGGCGGCCTCCCGGACGACCCCGAGGGGCTCGCCGTCCGGGGCGACGATCACCAGGGCGCGGGCGCCGGCGTCGTTCGCGCGGCGCAGCGCCTCGGACAGGGGGGTGTCGGTCTCCACGGGGACGGCCCGCCGGGTGAGGGCGCGGGCCCGCAGCTCGGGGAGGTGTTCCCGCAGCCGGGCCACGCGCAGGCTGTTGCCGGCTCCGGTCCAGATGATGGCGGCGAGGATCGCGGCCAGCAGGGCGTCGGTGACGGTGTCCATGCCGTCGAGGCCGTCCGGCTTGGGTCCGAGGACACCGGACTGGGTGAGCAGCGGCAGGCCGATCAGGACCGAGACGGCGAGGGCCCGGCCGACCCAGGCGGCGGCGATGGTACCGCTCATGGGCTTGCCGGTGATCTTCCAGACGACGGCGCGCAGCATCCGGCCGCCGTCCAGGGGCAGCCCCGGCAGCAGGTTGAAGGCGGCCACGATCAGGTTGGAGATCATCAGGCCGGCCAGCAGCACGCCGGGGACCGTGCCGGGTTCGACGAGCAGCATGCCCCCGTAGAAGGCACCGGCGAGGACGAGCGAGAGGAGGGGGCCGACGAACGCCAGGATGAACTCGCGGCCGGGGGTCTCGGACTCCTTCTCGATCTCGGAGACGCCGCCGAAGAACTGGAGCTGGATGCGGCGCACGGGCAGTTTGAAGCGGAGTGCGGCGACCGTGTGCGCGAGTTCGTGGACCAGGACGGACGCGTAGAACGCGACGGCGAAGAAGAGGGAGACCAGGTACCGGACGTTGCCCAGTTCGGGCAGGACGCGTTCGAGCTGGCCGCCGAAGACCCAGGTGATCAGGGCGGCCACCAGGAACCAGCTGGGGGCGACGTAGACGGGCACGCCGAAGGGTCGGCCCATGAGGATGCCGCCGCCGGGGTCCTTGGCGCGCTGCGGCCGGTCGGAGCCGGGGGGGTGCTCGGTGTCGTCCGAGCCGAACGGGCTCGGCCCGCCGCCCTCCGTACCGGTCGCCCGGGGCGGCTGGTTGCGGGAGTCGGCGTACGGGTGCTGGGGGGCGCGCGCGGGGGGCTTGGTGAGCGGGGTGCGGGGGCGGTCGTCCCCCGGTTCCTGGGGGGCCGGGGTGCCGGGGCGCTCGGGGACGTCCGCCCCGGGGGCGCGCTCGCCCGTGGGGGCGTCCGCCTCGGTGGCGTGCTCCGCCGGGGGCGCGTCGGAAGGCCCGCCGGAGGGCGCCTCGCCGCTCCGCGCGCCCGGTCGGGCGTCCGGAGTGGGGTGGTCCGGCCCGTCCGGACGCGGGCGCCGCTCGGCCGCCGCATCGCCGTCCGGCTGCGGCTGACCGCTCCCGCCGCTCTCAGTCACGGTGTCCCCTCGTTCGGTTTCCCCCGCCCCTGATCATGCAGCGCGAGGGGGTCTGCCGTCGATGGTATGCGTCGGGGTGTCAGTGGCGGGCCGTAGGGTCTGTCCCCATGGAGACCCGTACCGGTGAAGCCGTGGCGCCCGCACGGCCGGGGTCGCTGTCGCCGTCGCGCGCGAGCGATTTCATGCAGTGCCCGCTGCTCTACCGCTTCAGGGTGATCGACAGGCTGCCCGAGAAGCCCAGCGCGGCGGCGACCCGGGGCACCTTGGTCCATGCCGTACTCGAACGACTGTTTGACTCTCCGGCCGGGGAGCGGACCGTACCGCGGGCGAAGGCCCTGGTCCCGGGGCAGTGGGACCGGTTGCGGACCGCGAAGCCGGAGCTGGCCGACCTCTTCAGGGAACCGGACGCCACGCCGAACGCGCCCGGCCGTGAGGAGACCGAGGCGGAGCGGCTCGCACGGTGGTTGACGGAGGCGGAGGGCCTGGTCGAGCGCTGGTTCACCCTGGAGGACCCGACCCGGCTGGAGCCCGCCGAGCGCGAGCTGTTCGTGGAGGCGGAACTGCCCTCGGGGCTCCGGCTGCGGGGGATCATCGACCGGGTGGACGTCGCTCCGACCGGCGAGGTCCGCATCGTCGACTACAAGACCGGCAAGGCGCCCCGCCCGGAGTACGCGGAGGGCGCGCTGTTCCAGATGAAGTTCTACGCCCTGGTGGTGTGGCGGCTGAAGGGGCTGGTCCCGCGCCGGCTCCAACTGGTCTACCTGGGCAGCGGGGACGTCCTCACCTACGACCCGGTCGTCGCCGACCTGGAACGGGTGGAACGCAAGGTGCACGCCCTGTGGGACGCGATCCGGCAGGCGACCGACACCGGCGAGTGGCGGCCCCGCCGCACCAAGCTGTGCGGGTGGTGCGACCACCGTGCGGTCTGCCCGGAGTTCGGGGGCACTCCCCCGCCGTACCCGCTGCCGCTCGTCCCCGGGGCGACCGGATCGGCGCCCGAGATCGGGGCGGGGCGGTCCACCGGTCCGGAGCAGGGCAGAATGGGGCCGGACTAGCGAAGGAGACACACGTGGCCATCCGCGTCCTACTGGTCGATGACCAGCCGCTGCTGCGCACCGGGTTCCGGATGATTCTGGAGGCCGAGGCGGACCTCGCGGTCGTCGGCGAGGCCGGAGACGGCCTGCAAGCGCTCGACCAGGTACGCGCCCTCCAGCCCGACGTGGTCCTCATGGACATCCGGATGCCCCGGATGGACGGGGTCGAAGCCACCCGGCAGATCACCGGCCCCGGGCGGGACGGCCCCGCCAAGGTGCTCGTCCTGACCACGTTCGACCTCGACGAGTACGTGGTCGAGGCGCTCAAGGCGGGAGCGAGCGGGTTCCTGCTGAAGGACGCCCCCGCCAACGAGTTGGTCCAGGCGATCCGGGTGGTCGCCGCGGGCGAGGCGATGTTGGCGCCGAGCATCACCAGACGGCTGCTCGACAAGTACGCCGACCACCTCCCGTCCGGGGACGAACCCGTGCCGGACACCCTGCACACGCTCACCGACCGTGAGGTGGAGGTGCTGAAGCTGGTGGCGCGCGGCCTGTCCAACGCGGAGATCGCCGCGGAGCTGTTCGTCAGCGAGACCACCGTGAAGACGCACGTGGGTCACGTCCTGACGAAGCTGGGGCTGCGGGACCGCGTCCAGGCGGCGGTCTACGCGTACGAGAGCGGTCTGGTCCGCCCCGGCGCCCAGTGACGTCGACGGGCCCGCACCGGATCGGCGCGGGCCCGCGGGTCACCCCGGGTACGGGGCCGGTACGCACCGGCCCCGACCGGTTCAGCCCTTGCTGATCTCCCAGAACCGGAACACCGTGGACGCGTCGAGGCAGTTCTCCAGGCCGTAGACGCTGTCCCGGACGACCGCGTACTGCTTGGCCTGCCACAGCGGGATGATCGGGACGTCGCGGGCGACGATGTCCTGGAGCTTGGCGTAGTCCTTGGCGGTGGCGGACCGGTCGTTCTCCGCCGCCGTCGCGGGGATGACCTGCTCCGTGATGGTGCTGTTCTCGTAGTTGTTGCCGAGGACGTTGCCCTTGCCGAAGAACGGCTGGGTGAAGTTGTCCGGGTCCGGGTAGTCCGGGACCCAACCCTTCACGTACACGCCGTACTTGCCCGCGGCGATGTCCTTCTCGTACTGGTCGAACTCGACCGAGCGGACCTTCGCGTCGAACAGCCCGCTGGCGTTCAGCTGCTCGGCGATCGCCCGGAACTCCTGGTCCGTCGAAGGGCCGTAGCGGGAGGGCGTCGACCACAGGGTCAGCTTCACCTTGCCGGTGTGGCCCTCGGCTTCGAGCGCCTCCTTGGCCTTGGCCCGCTCCGGGCGGGCGCCGTACTCGTCGAAGAACGCCGTGTTGTGGGCGGTGATCCCGGCCGGGATGATCGAGTAGAGCGGCTCGGCGGTGGAGTCGTAGACCTGCTGGACGAGCGCCTCCCGGTCGATCAGGTAGGCGATCGCCTGGCGCACGCCCCGCTTCCCCACCACCGGGTCGTTCACGTTGAAGACCAGGTGCTGCACCTCGGCGCTGCTGCCCGGCACGATGTCGACACCGGAACCGGTGCTGGTGTCGTTCTCGATCTCGGCGATGTCCTTGGCCGCGAGACCGCGGTAGGCGACGTCGACGTCCTTGCCGATGAGCGCCTTCTTCAACGCTCCCTGGTCACCGCCGAAGAGACGCAGGGTGACCTTGGAGTTGCGGAGCTTGGCGTTGCCCTGGTAAGAGCCGTTACGGGAGAACTCCGCCCGGTCCTTGCGGAACGAGTCGAGCTTGTACGGGCCCGAGCCGACCGCCTTGTCGTCGGTGCGGAGCTTGTCGGCGGGGTACTCGCGGTGGTCCACGATCGACCCCGCGCCGGAGGCGATCTTGCTGGGGAAGGTGGCGTCGGGCACGTTCAACCGGAAGACGACGGTCAGGGGGTCCGGCGCCTGCACCTCGTCGAGCATGGGGAACATGATCGCCGGGCCCGCATCGTCGTTGATGCGCATCGTGCGGTCGAAGGAGAACTTCACGTCCTCGGAGGTGAGGTCGTTGCCGTTGCTGAACTTGAGGCCCTTGCGCAGGGTGCACTTGAACACCTTGGCCTGGGCGTCGGTGAATCCGCACTCCTGGGCGGCTTCGGGCTCCGGCTCCGTACTGCCGATGGGGAAACTGAGCAGGGACTGGAAAACGTTGTTGAACAGCAGCCACGAGCCGGGGTCGTACCCGGATGCGGGGTCGGTCGCAGTGACGTCGTCGGACATGCCGACCACCACGGATCCTCCGCTGCCGGACTCACCGTCCTCCGTACCGCAGCCGGTCAGCGTGGCGGCTGCCAGTCCCGTGGCTATGGACAGGACTGACCACTGGGTGCGCTTCTTCACGATCTACCTTGGGGGTCCAAGGGAGTTCAGTCGCTGACTCCGCGACTGAGCTCCCACAGCTGAAGGTTCGACGAGGAGTCGAGTGCCCATTCGACTCCCTGGATGTCGTCGCGCGCGGCCACGTACTGCCTTCCTTGCCACAGAGGCAGTACCGGCACGTCGTCGGCGACGATGTTCTGGATCTCCTCGATGCTGTCCGACGCTCTCAACCGGTCGGCCTCCCGGCGCGACTGGGGGATCAGGTCGTCGCGGATGGCGCTGTTCACGTAGGGCAGCGCGAGGAAGTTCCCCTTGTCGAGGAAGGGGGCGAGGAAGTTGTCGGCGTCGGGGAAGTCGGGGAACCAACCCAGGCCGTACACGGCGTACTTGCCGTCGAGTTCGTCGGCACGGAACTCGACCCACTCCGCGCCCTTGATGTCGACCTCGAACAGACCACTGGCGTTGAGCTGCTTCTTGAGCACCTCGAACTCCTTCTCCGTGGTGGAGCCGTAGTGGTCGGTGGTGTAGTGGAGCGTGAGTTTGACCGGTGTGGTGACACCGGCCTTCCGCAGGATTCCGCGGGCCTTCTCGGTGCTCGGCGCGCCGTACTTGTTGAAGAAGGCGCTGGAGTGTCCGGTGAGGGTGGCCGGAACGAGGGAGTACAGGGGGTCGGCGCCTTCGCCGTAGACGGTGGAGGTGAGTTCGCCGCGGTCGACGACCTGGGCCATGGCCTGACGGACGGCCTTCTCCCGCACTACGGGCGCATTGGTGTTGAAGCCGAGGTAACGGATCTCCAGACCCGGGGTCTCGACCAGTTTGATGCTCTTGTCGGCGCCGCCGGACAGCTTCTTGATCTGTTCCGGGGACATGGTGCGGGTCATCAGATCGACCTCGCCCGCGTCGAGCGCGGCGCCCATGGCGGCCGCGTCGGCGAAGGGACGGAGTTCGATCTTGCTGTTCTTGGGGGTGTGCTGACCCTTGTACGTGTCGTTCTTGGTGAACACCGCCTTGGTGACGGCACCGTTCTCGGTCTCGGCCTTCAGGGTGTAGGGGCCGGAACCGTCGATCTCGAAGCCGTTGCGGAGCCGGTCACGGGGGTACTTCTCGGGGTGAACGATTCCGGCGACGGGGGTCGCGAGCTTGAACGGGAAGGTCGCATCAGGGGTCTTGAGGTGGAAGATGACCTTCTTGTAGCCCTGGGTCTCGACCGTGTCGACGGTGTTCAGCAGGCTGGCGACCCCACTGGCCGCCTTGATGCCGAGGACCCGGTCGATGGAGTACTTGACGTCGGTCGCGGTGACCGCCTCGCCGCCCGCGAACGTGAGGCCGTCACGCAGGGTGCACGCGTACCGTTCGTTGCCGGTGTCGGTGAACCCGCACTCCTCGGCGGCTTCGGGCACCGGCTCGCCACCGCCGCGCGGCAGGGTCATCAGGGTCTGGAGGGTCTGCCGCAGCAGGTTCCAGGAGCCCGCGTCGTAGGCGTAGGCCGGGTCGAGGGGAGCCGGTGACTCCTTGGTCGTCGCGAAGGAGTCGGTGGTACCGACCGTGATCGCGTGACTTGCCCGGTCCCCGCCACCGGATCCGCCACAGGCGACGAGCACCGGGGTGAACAGGCCGAGGACGGCCGGCAGCACCAACGTCTTGCGGTTCATGGGCGGGGTTCTCCAGAGCGGTCGATCCCCGGACACCGGCAACGGGGGTGTGAGGGCGGTGTCCGGGATTCCGGCGATGTTCTCGCGATGACACTAGTGCGGCGGGCCGGAATGCCCGGACCGGGCCGCTCGCCCCCGTCCATCACGCTCTGAAACCGGCTACCGACAGATCGGAAATGCCGCGACGGAAGGTTTCGTGCACCCTCCTACCAATCGGGACACATGGACTCAGCTTCACACCGGCGCCGGGGCCGACCTACATAGGGCATGCCCACTGTCGACCCCGAACGGCGTGGCAAAGCTCACATGGACGAATTGATTCATCTGCCGGACAGCCCTACGAGCCCTCGGGGCAATCCGCTCGAACCGGGCGGCTCGGGCGCACAGTTGGCGGCCCGGGCGCACGGGCGAGCGAGGTCAAACGGTCAAGGTGGGACAGGGGACCCGCCCCGGAGGCGCCTCGTGTCGGGGCGAC
This sequence comes from Streptomyces sp. NPDC127068, assembly GCF_042724695.1. Taxonomy (NCBI): domain Bacteria; kingdom Bacillati; phylum Actinomycetota; class Actinomycetes; order Kitasatosporales; family Streptomycetaceae; genus Streptomyces; species Streptomyces sp. NPDC127068. The sequence goes on from NZ_JBHXEN010000006.1 coordinate 140,478, forward strand.
GGCTCGGGCCGGTGGGGCGACGGATCAGTTCGGGCTCATCACGCCGTGCAGGAACGGCAGGTCCACCTGCTCCAGGGAGGAGACGACCGTGCGCCCCGGAGCGGCCTGGATCGGCGCCACCGACGGCACGGCCACCACCCGGCAGCCGGCGGCCTCCGCGGCGGCGACCCCGGTGGCGGTGTCCTCGACGACCGCACAGCGCCCGGGGTCGGCGTCGAGTCCCGCGGCGGCGAGCAGGTACGGGTCGGGGAACGGCTTCGTCCGCTCCACCTCGTCCCCCGCGACGGTCAGGGTGAAGTGCCGGTGACCGAGCGAGTGCAGGACCCGGTCGATGATGCGGCGGTGCGAGGCGGAGACCAGTGCGGTGGGGATGCGGTGGGCGGCCAGTTCGGCGAGCAGTCGGGCCGCGCCGGGCATCAGGGGCAGGGCCCGGCTGATGCGGCGCTCGAACCCGTCGTTGAGCAGGACGGTCAGCTCCGCGAGGGTGATGTCGGCGCCGGTCGCCTCGATCAGGAATCCCGCACTGCGCGTCATGGGGCCGCCGACGACGACCTCACGCCAGGCGTCGTCGAGCCGGTGTCCGAGGCCCGCGAAGACCTCCGCCTCGGTCTCCCACCAGAAGCCCTCCGTGTCCACGAGCGTGCCGTCCATGTCCAGGAGGACCGCCTGGAGCGCGGAACCGTCGGCCGGTCGGGCGCCGAGGGCGGGAACCGTGGTGGTCATCCGGGCACACCTCCATGAGGGACGAAGAGGCCGGCCGCCCCTCCCGCAGAAGAGGCAGCCGGCCTGCACTGGACCGACCAGTGTACGACGTCGTGGCGGAAAGCGCCGGTGGAATTCCCTGGGAACGGCCGCGGCGGCCGGCACCGTACGGATTCCCGCACACACCGCCGGGGTGCGGACGGCACGCGGTCACGGTGCCGGCGGCGTGCGGGCGCCGGGTCGAGCGGCGTGCGGCGCCCGTTCGGCGGTGGGCGGACTCAGCGGGCGTTGAAGTACTTCGCCTCCGGGTGGTGGATCACGATGGCGTCCGTGGACTGCTCGGGGTGGAGCTGGAACTCCTCGGAGAGGACCACCCCGATCCGCTCGGGCTCCAGCAGCCGGGCGATCTTCGCACGGTCCTCCAGGTCGGGGCAGGCCCCGTAGCCCAGGGAGAACCGGGCACCGCGGTACTTCAGCGCGAACATGTCCTCGATCTGGCCGGGGTCCTCCCCGGCGAAGCCCAGTTCCGAGCGGACCCGTGCGTGCCAGTACTCGGCGAGCGCCTCCGCGAGCTGGACGGACAGCCCGTGCAGCTCCAGGTAGTCCCGGTAGGCGTTGGCCTCGAACAGTTCGGCCGTGGCCTCGCCGATCCGCGAGCCGACGGTGACCACCTGGAGGCCCACGACGTCCCGCTCGCCGGACTCCTCGGGGCGGAAGAAGTCGGCCAGGCACAGCCGCCTCCCCCGACGCTGGCGGGGGAAGGTGAAGCGGGTGCGCTCGTTGCCCTGCTCGTCCAGGATGATCAGGTCGTCGCCCTTGGAGACGCAGGGGAAGTAGCCGTAGACGACGGCCGCCTCCAGCAGGTTCTCCCGCTGGAGCTTGTCGAGCCAGCCGCGCAGTCGGGGGCGTCCCTCGGTCTCGACCAGTTCCTCGTAGGCGGGACCGTCCCCGGCGCGGTTCTGCTTCAGTCCCCACTGCCCCTTGAACAGGGCGCCCTCGTCCAGCCAGGAGGCGTACTCCTTGAGCTGGATGCCCTTGATGACCCGGGTGCCCAGGAACGGCGGGGTCGGCAGCGGGTTGTCGGTGGACACGTCGGAGCGGACGGCGCCCTCCTCGGGGCGGTCCGGGGCGGCGACGGGGGCGGCGGCGCGGACCCGGCGCTGCTTCAGCTCGGGCAGGCTCGCTCCGGGCACCCCGCGCTTGACCGCGATCAGCGCGTCCATCAGCCGCAGGCCCTCGAAGGCGTCCCGGGCGTAGCGGACCTCGCCCTCGTAGATCTCGTGGAGGTCCTGTTCGACGTAGGCCCGGGTGAGGGCGGCGCCGCCGAGGATCACGGGGTAGTCGGCGGACATCCCCCGCTGGTTCAGCTCCTGGAGGTTCTCCTTCATGATCACGGTGGACTTCACCAGGAGGCCGGACATCCCGATGACGTCGGCGCGGTGCTCCTCGGCGGCCTCCAGGATCGCGGAGACGGGCTGCTTGATGCCGAGGTTGACGACGTTGTAGCCGTTGTTGGACAGGATGATGTCCACGAGGTTCTTGCCGATGTCGTGGACGTCCCCGCGCACGGTGGCGAGCACGATCGTGCCCTTGCCCTCGGCGTCGGACTTCTCCATGTGGGGTTCGAGGTAGGCGACCGCGTTCTTCATGACCTCGGCGGACTGGAGGACGAACGGCAGCTGCATCTGACCGGAACCGAAGAGTTCGCCGACGACCTTCATGCCGTCGAGCAGGGTCTCGTTGACGATGTCGAGTGCGGGGCGCTCGACGAGCGCGGCTTCGAGGTCCTGCTCCAGACCCTTGCGCTCGCCGTCGATGATGCGGCGCTTGAGGCGCTCCTCCAGCGGCAGTGCGGCGAGTTCCTCGGCCTTGCCCGCCTTCATCGACTTGGTGTCGACGCCCTCGAAGAGTTCCAGGAGTCGCTGGAGCGGGTCGTAGCCCTCGGCCCGGCGGTCGTAGATGAGGTCGAGGGCGACCTTGACCTGCTCCTCGTCCAGCCGCGCGATGGGGAGGATCTTGGAGGCGTGGACGATCGCCGAGTCCAGGCCGGCCTTGACGCACTCGTCCAGGAACACGGAGTTGAGGACGAGTCGGGCGGCCGGGTTGAGCCCGAAGGAGATGTTGGAGAGGCCGAGCGTGGTCTGCACGTCCGGGTGGCGGCGCTTGAGTTCTCGGATCGCTTCGATGGTGGCGACGCCGTCGCCCCGCGACTCTTCCTGACCGGTGCAGATGGTGAAGGTCAGGGTGTCGATGAGGATGTCGGATTCGAGGATGCCCCAGTTGCCGGTGAGGTCGGCGATGATGCGCTCGGCGATCGCGACCTTGTTCTCGACGGTGCGGGCCTGGCCCTCCTCGTCGATGGTGAGGGCCATCAGGGCGGCGCCGTGCTCCTGGGCCAGCGCGGTGACCTTGGCGAACCGGGACTCGGGGCCGTCGCCGTCCTCGTAGTTGACGGAGTTGATGACGGCCCGGCCGCCCAGCTTCTCCAGGCCCGCGCGCAGCACCTCGACCTCGGTGGAGTCGAGCACGATGGGCAGGGTGGAGGCGGTGGCGAAGCGTCCGGCGAGTTCGGCCATGTCGGCGACGCCGTCGCGGCCCACGTAGTCGACGCACAGGTCGAGCATGTGGGCGCCTTCGCGGATCTGGTCCCGGGCCATCTCCACGCAGTCGTCCCAGCGGCCGTCGAGCATCGCCGTGCGGAACTTCTTGGAGCCGTTGGCGTTGGTGCGCTCGCCGATCGCCAGGTACGCGGTGTCCTGCCGGAACGGCACCGTCTGGTACAGCGAGGCGGCGCCGGCCTCGGGGCGGGGGTCACGGGTGGGCGGGGTCACCCCGCGCACCCGCTCCACGACCTGGCGCAGGTGCTCGGGGGTGGTGCCGCAACAGCCGCCGATCAGCGAGAGGCCGTACTCGCGGACGAACGTCTCCTGGGCGTCGGCGAGTTCGGGTGCGCCGAGCGGGTAGTGGGCACCGTTCTTGCCGAGCACGGGCAGACCGGCGTTCGGCATGCAGGACAGCGGCACCCGGGAGTTCCGGGCGAGGTAGCGCAGGTGCTCGCTCATCTCGGCGGGGCCCGTGGCGCAGTTCAGCCCGATCATGTCGATGCCCAGCGGCTCCAGGGCGGTCAGCGCGGCGCCGATCTCCGAACCGAGGAGCATGGTGCCGGTGGTCTCGACGGTCACCGAGCAGATCAGCGGCAGGTGGGTGCCGGTGGCCTCCAGGGCGCGGCGCGAGCCGAGCAGGGCGGCCTTCGTCTGGAGGAGGTCCTGGGTGGTCTCGACGATGAGCGCGTCGGCGCCGCCCGCGATCAGGCCCTCGGCGTTGCGCTGGTAGTAGTCGCGCAGCAGCGGGTACGGGGCGTGCCCCAGGGTGGGGAGCTTGGTGCCGGGGCCCATGGAGCCGAGCACCCAGCGCTGCTGTCCGGTGGAGGCGGTGAACTCGTCGGCGACCTCGCGGGCGATCCGGGCGCCCGACTCGGACAGTTCGAAGGTCCGCTCGGGGATGTCGTACTCGCCGAGGGCCGAGTAGTTCGCGCCGAAGGTGTTGGTCTCCACGCAGTCGACGCCGACGGCGAAGTACGCCTCGTGGACCGTGCGGACGATGTCGGGCCGGGTGACGTTCAGGATTTCGTTGCAGCCCTCCAGGTCCTGGAAGTCCTCCAGGGTGGGGTCCTGGGCCTGGAGCATCGTGCCCATGGCGCCGTCGGCGACCACGACCCGGCTGGCGAGGGCCTCGCGCAGGGCGTCGACGCGGGCGCGACTTTCGGGGGACACGGTGGACGGGGTGGGCAACGAGGCCATGTAGGGCTCCCTGAGATGCGACGGCTGTCGGCTTTGCGGCTCCGCGGGGAAGGCGCACCCGCCCAGGGTAGCCGGGTCGCCGGGCGGCGCGCGGGGGCGTCCATGGGGCGGACGGGGGTACGGGCGCGCACGGTGCCGGTCGGGCGCCCCCGTGCGGGACGGGGCGTCGCCGGTCGACGGGCCCCGCGCCCGGCCGGGGCGGGACGGGACGGGGCGCCCCGGTGGGCCGTCCGGGGGCTTTCCCTCGGCCGCTCGGGTGGAGTCGGCCGCGACCGGAGTCCGCGACCTGGGGTCCGGCGCGGATCGGTGCGGATCGGTGCGGATCGGTGCGGATCGGTGCGGGCGCGGGGTGCGTACGCCGTTCGGCGGCTCCCGTGGGTCCCGGAACTCCACTGGTGTCACCGCGGTGTCCGAACGAGTGGAAACATACGCTGACTGTCGGCAGTCCCGGGCCGACAAAGACGGCTACTGTTCAGCATTGCCGAACGTCATGCGGTGGACGGCGAGTGGTGGCGCATGGGATCGAGAGATACGCGAGAGATACGGAGGACGCGCTGCGATGGCGAAGAACATCCAGTCGCTCGAACGGGCCGCGGCCATGCTGCGGCTGCTCGCCGGCGGTGAGCGGCGGCTCGGCCTCTCCGACATCGCCTCTTCGCTCGACCTCGCCAAGGGCACCGCGCACGGCATCCTGCGCACCCTCCAGGCCGAGGGCTTCGTCGAGCAGGACCCCGCGTCGGGCCGCTACCAGCTCGGCGCCGAACTGCTGCGGCTCGGCACCACGTACCTCGACGTCCACGAACTGCGGGCGCGCGCCCTGGTGTGGACGGACGACCTGGCCCGGTCCAGCGGCGAGAGCGTGTACCTGGGCGTGCTCCACCAGCACGGGGTGCTGATCGTGCACCACGTGTTCCGACCGGACGACAGCCGCCAGGTGCTGGAGGTGGGGGCGATGCAACCGCTGCACTCCACCGCACTGGGCAAGGTGCTCGCGGGCTACGACCCGGTGGCGCACAGCGAGGCGCTGGAGGGGGACCGCAAGGCGTACACCGGCCGGACGGTCTGCGACCCGGACGGATTCGAGGCGGTGCTGACGCTGACCCGTGCGCGGGGCTACGCCTCCGACGTGGAGGAGACCTGGGAGGGCGTCGCGTCCGTCGCCGCCGCGATCCACGACCGGCGCAGGATGCCGGTCGGCGCGGTGGGGATCACCGGAGCCGTGGAGCGGGTCTGCCGCGAGGACGGCGAGTTGCGGCCCGAGCTGATCGCCGCGGTCCGCGAGTGCGCGCGGTCCGTCTCCCGGGACCTGGGCGCGAGCCGCTTCTGACGGCGGCGGGCCGCTGCTGACGGTGGCGGGCCGCTGCTGACGGTGGCGGGCCGCCCGTGACGACGCCCGCCCCGGAGTTTCGCCGGGCCGCCGCGGGGGTGCGCTGACACCCTCGCCCACCCTCGCCGGGCGCCCCCTCCGCCGGGCGCCCGCCCCCCTGCCCGCGCCGTCCCGCCGGGCGCCCACCTCCCGGCGCCACCAACCCCGCACTCCCCCACCCCGTTCCGCGCGCCCCCACCCCGGCATCCTGCGCCCATCGCCGCGGGCCGCATCCGCACGCCCGGCCCCGCCACCACGAGGGGAGCGGTGCGCACCGACGGACCACGCCGAACGGCAGCGGCCGATCGATAGGCGCACTCGATCAGTAACGATCGCATTCCCGATGACAGAACCCTTGACTCACCGGTAACAACGGGACAAGACTCCCGTCCATCGGTCGGCATTGTCGAACACCTAACGGCAATACACGCTAGAGTGTGGCGACACAAGCAACAAAGGAGTCGCGGGTGTCCACCTCCGACATCTTCATCGGCGAGACCATAGGAACCGCCGTTCTCATCCTGCTCGGCGGCGGCGTGTGCGCCGCCGTGACGCTGAAGCGGTCCAAGGCCCTCAACGCGGGCTGGCTGGCCATCACCTTCGGCTGGGGCTTCGCGGTCCTGACCGCGGCCTACCTCGCCGGCGGCGTCTCCGGCGCCCATCTCAACCCCGCGGTCACCCTCGGCCTCGCCGTCCAGGGCGGCACCGCATGGGGCGACGTCCCGGCCTACCTGGCCTCACAGCTGCTGGGCGCCATGCTCGGCACCGTGCTCATGTGGCTCACGTACTACGGCCAGTTCCGCGCCCATCTGACGGACAGCGACCTCGTCGGGGAGCCCGGCACCCAGGACACCAAGGGCCCCGGCCCGGTGCTCGGCATCTTCTCCACGGCACCCGAGATCCGCAACGCGGTGCAGAACGTCACGACCGAGGTCATCGCCACGGTCGTCCTGGTCCTCGCGATCCTCACCCAGGGCCTCAACGCCGACGGCGACGGCCTCGGCGTCCTGGGCGCCCTGATCACCTCGCTGGTCGTCGTCGGCATCGGCCTGTCCCTGGGCGGTCCCACCGGGTACGCCATCAACCCGGTGCGCGACCTCGGCCCCCGGATCGTCCACGCCCTGCTGCCCCTGCCCAACAAGGGCGGGTCCGACTGGAGCTACGCATGGGTCCCGGTGGTGGGCCCGCTGATTGGCGGGGCCGTCGCGGGCGGTATCTACAACATCGCCTTCACGTAGTCACCGCCGACCCCCACCAGAACCAGCGAGACTCGCAGGCCCCGGGCGACCGCCCGGGTCCCGGACCCCAGGAGCAGACCCGTGACCGACGCCACCACCCCCACCGGCCCGTTCATCGCAGCGATCGACCAGGGCACCACCTCCAGCCGGTGCATCGTCTTCGACCGGGACGGCCGGATCGTCTCCGTCGACCAGAAGGAGCACGAACAGATCTTCCCGAAGCCGGGCTGGGTGGAGCACGACGCCACCGAGATCTGGGCGAACGTGCAGGAGGTCGTCGCGGGGGCGGTCCGCAAGGCCGGCATCACCCGCGAGGACATCCTCGCCATCGGCATCACCAACCAGCGCGAGACCACGCTGCTGTGGGACCGGCACACCGGCGAGCCGGTGCACCACGCGATCGTCTGGCAGGACACCCGCACCGACGGGCTCTGCAAGGAGTTGGGCCGCAACGTCGGGCAGGACCGCTTCCGCCGGGAGACGGGACTCCCGCTGGCGAGCTACTTCTCCGGCCCCAAGGCCCGCTGGCTGCTCGACAACGTCCCCGGCCTGGAGGCCCGGGCCGAGGCCGGGGACATCCTCTTCGGCACCATGGACTCCTGGGTGATCTGGAACCTGACGGGCGGCGTCGACGGCGGCCACCACGTCACCGACGTCACCAACGCCTCCCGCACCATGCTGATGAACCTGCACACCCTCCAGTGGGACCCGAAGATCGCCGCCTCCATCGGCGTCCCGCTCCAGATGCTCCCCGAGATCCGCTCCTCGTCCGAGGTGTACGGCGAGGTCAAGGGCGGCGCGCTCGGCGAACTGCTCGGCGGCATCCCCGTCGCCTCGGCGCTCGGCGACCAGCAGGCGGCCCTGTTCGGACAGACCTGCTTCAGCGTCGGCGAGGCCAAGTCCACGTACGGCACCGGCACGTTCATGCTGATGAACACCGGCGACCAGCTCATCAACTCCTACTCCGGTCTGCTGACCACGGTCGGCTACCGGATCGGCGACCAGGAGCCCGTGTACGCGCTGGAGGGCTCCATCGCGGTCACCGGCTCGCTGGTCCAGTGGATGCGCGACCAGATGGGCCTGATCAACTCCGCGGCCGAGATCGAGACGCTGGCGTCCTCCGTCGAGGACAACGGCGGCGCCTACTTCGTCCCGGCGTTCTCCGGATTGTTCGCCCCGTACTGGCGCTCCGACGCCCGCGGGGTGATCGCGGGCCTGACCCGGTACGTCACCAAGGCGCACATCGCGCGCGCCGTCCTGGAGGCCACCGCGTGGCAGACCCGGGAGATCACGGACGCGATGACCAAGGACTCCGGGGTCGAACTGACCGCGCTCAAGGTCGACGGCGGAATGACCTCCAACAACCTGCTGATGCAGACCCTCTCGGACGTCCTGGACGCGCCCGTGGTGCGCCCGATGGTCGCCGAGACGACCTGTCTCGGCGCGGCCTACGCCGCCGGCCTCGCCGTCGGCTTCTGGCCGGACACCGACGCGCTGCGCGCCAACTGGCGCCGGGCCGCCGAGTGGACCCCCCGGATGGACGCGGACAAGCGGACGCGCGAGTACAAGAACTGGCTCAAGGCCGTCGAACGGTCCATGGGCTGGATCGACGACGAAGAGAACTGACCCCCCGCGGGGGGGGCCGGGGCCCCCGCCGCGGCCCCCGAGGGAGCGGGAGGGGGGCGCCCCCCCCACCAACACCCCCCCCCCCCACCCCCCCCCCCCCCCCCGGCGGCCCCCCCCGGCCGGGGGGCCGCCACCCCC
>NZ_JBHXEN010000006.1:149357-195033 GCF_042724695.1 Streptomyces sp. NPDC127068
TATTGGGCTTGTTTGGGTCTTTGGGTTGTTTCTACTACGATGTTAAGTGCCCCCCGGGGGCGCGGCGGGGTCCACCGGGGGGCCCGACTTCGAGAGCTGACGAGGAGCACGACACCATGACCACCCAGCCAGGCGCCGCCTACCCCACGCTCGGGCTGCACCCCGGTGCCGGTTCGCAGCAGAGCCGCGCCGAGACCCGGGAGCAGCTGTCGCGGGCGACGTACGACCTCCTGGTCATCGGGGGCGGCATCCTCGGCATCTCGACGGCCTGGCACGCCGCCCAGTCGGGGTTGCGGGTGGCCCTGGTGGACGCCGCCGACTTCGCCGGCGCCACCTCGTCGGCCTCGTCCAAGCTGCTCCACGGCGGGCTGCGGTACCTCCAGACCGGGGCCGTGAAGCTCGTCGCGGAGAACCACTTCGAGCGGCGGGCGGTCTCCCGTGAGGTGGCGCCCCACCTGGCGAACCCGCTCACGTTCTACCTCCCGGTGTACAAGGGCGGCCCGCACGGCGCGGCGAAGCTCGGGGCGGGCGTCTTCGCGTACTCGGCGCTCTCCGCGTTCGGCGACGGCGTGGGCCACCTGCTGTCGCCCGCGCGGGCCCAGCGGGACGTGCCGGAGTTGCGCACGGACAACCTGAAGGCGGTCGCGGTCTACGGCGACGGCCAGATGAACGACTCCCGGATGGCCCTGATGACCGTGCGCGCGGCCGTCGAGGCGGGAGCGGTGGTCCTCAACCACGCCGAGGTCACGGGGCTGCGCTTCACCCGGGGCCGGGTCACCGGTGCCGAACTGAAGGACCGCATGGACGGCACCGAGTTCGGGGTGGACGCCCGGCTGGTGCTCAACGCGACCGGGCCGTGGGTGGACCACCTGCGCCGGATGGAGGACGCCGGCTCGGCCCCGTCCATACGCCTGTCCAAGGGCGCCCACCTGGTCCTGAAGCGCACCTCGCACTGGCGGGCGGCGCTCGCCACGCCCATCGACAAGTACCGCATCACCTTCGCGCTGCCCTGGGAGGACATGCTCCTGCTGGGCACCACCGACGAGGAGTTCGAGGGCGACCCGTCGGAGGTGGCGGTGACCGAGAAGGACACCGCGCAGATCCTCGACGAGGCCGCGTTCTCGGTCCGGGACCGGCAGTTGGACCGGGAGCTGATCACCTACTCCTTCGCGGGGCTGCGGGTGCTGCCCGGTGGCCCGGGCGACACGTCCAAGGCCAAGCGGGAGACGGTCGTGAGCGAGGGCCGGGGCGGCATGCTGTCCGTCGCGGGCGGCAAGTGGACGACCTTCCGGCACATCGGCCGCACCATCATGGACAAGCTCGCCGCGCTGCCGGGCCGTCCGCTCGGCGAGGACATGGAGCCCATGTCGGCGCTGCCGAACCGGCTGCCGCTGCCGGGCATCGCCAACCCGCAGGCCGTGGCGCACCGGCTGCTGGTCGACGGCGGCACCCCCGGTCCGCGGATGGCCGCCGACACCGCCCGGCACCTGGCCACCCACTACGGCTCGCTGGCCTTCGACATCGCCCGGCTCGCCAACGAGGACCCGCAGCTGGCCGCGCGCGTCCACCCGGACGCCCCGGAGATCTGGGCCCAGGTGGTGTACGCCCGGGACCACGAGTGGGCCGAGACGGTCGACGACGTGCTGCGCCGCCGGACCACGCTGACCGTCCGCGGGCTGGACACCGACGAGGTGCGGGCGCGGACCCGGCAGCTGCTGGACGCGCGGCGCTGACCCCGCTCCGCCCGGACGCCCGTCGGCCGTCGGGTGGCACCCCCTGGGGAGCCGCCCGGCGGCCCTCGTGCGTCCGGCGCGGCGCACGCTCCGGACACGAACGGCCGTGCGACCGCCGCCACGCCGCGTACACACCCCGGCAACACGGCGCCGGGACAGTGGACGCATGAGGTTCCAGGTGCTCTCCATCGTGGGCCACGCGCCCCACCCGCTGACCGGTCGGCTCAGCTCCGCCGCGGACCGTCTCCAGGAGGTGGTCGAGACCGGGGTCGCCGCCGAACGGCTCGGTTTCGACGCGTACGCGATCGGGGAACGGCACGCGGGCGCGTTCCTCTCCTCCAGTCCGACGGCCCTGCTCGGCGCGCTCGCCGCACGGACCCGTCGGATCAGGCTGCTGACCGGGGTGACGGTGGTGGCGATCCTCGACCCGGTGCGGGTCGCGGAGGACTACGCCACCTTGGACCAGCTGTCCCGGGGCCGGATCGAACTGGTCGTCGGCAAGGGGGCCGAGGCCGGTCACTTCGATCTGTTCGGGCTGGACGAGGCGCGGCAGTGGGACCTCCAGAAGGAGAAGTACGAGTTGCTGCGGCGGCTCTGGCGCGAGGAGGGCGTCGACTGGGAGGGCGAGTTCCGGCCCGCGTTGAAGGGCGTCACCACCGTGCCCCGCCCGTTCGCGGGTGCCCCGCGCGTCTGGCACGGTTCGGCGACCAGCCTCAACTCCCCCGAACTGGCGGCCCAACACGGGGACCCGCTGTTCACCGCCAACGCCGTCCAGCCGCGGGCGGCCTACGTCCGGCTCATCGACCACTACCGGGAGCGCTTCGAGGCGCACGGGCACGACCCCGCACAGGCGTACGTCGGTGCCGGGTCCGGCGGGCTCCTCATCGCGGACACCCACGAGCAGGCCGTCGCCCGGTACAAGGAGCTGTACGAGGCCCGGGTGCGGCAGAGCTTCAAGCCCCATCTGGTGGGTCGACCCGGCTACAACACCCCGTTCACGACCATCGAGGACGCCATCGCGGACGGGCCCCAGCTCATCGGCTCGCCGCAACAGATCATCGACAAGATCCTCGGGTACCACGCCGCGTACCGGCACCAGCTCCAGTCGGTCACCGTGGACGGCTTCGGGCTGTCGGCCGGCGAGCAGGTCGACACGCTCCAGCGCTTCGCCGAGGAGGTCGCGCCCGTGGTCCGCCGGGCGGCTCCGTCCACGCTCTGGAGCTGAGCGGGCCCGGGCGCCGCGTCCGCACGGACCGCCCCCGCCCCCACCGGTCGGGCCCGAGGATCATCGGTCGCCGGTCGGGGGTGTCACCGGGCGTTGACCGGGGCAGTGTCCGTTCACTCCCCCGTGCGAGGGGGCTGCGGCGGGTCGCCCCGATGGCCGTAAGGTTGGGGCGTACGTGAGGGCTTGTCGGAAGGAGGCGCTGGGTGATCGAGCTCGACGGGGTTCCCGAGCTGATCGACCCGGTCATGGTGGCCGCGTTCGAGGGCTGGAACGATGCCGGTGACGCCGCCTCCACCGCGGTCGCGCACCTCGACAGGGAGTGGAAGGGCGAGGTCTTCGCCGCGTTGGACGCGGAGGACTACTACGACTTCCAGGTCAACCGGCCGACGGTGTGGTTGGACGGCGGCGTGCGGAAGGTCACCTGGCCGACGACGCGGCTGTCCGTGGTGCGGGTCGGCGGTGACAAGCCGCGTGACCTGGTGCTGGTCCGGGGCATCGAGCCGTCGATGCGGTGGCGGTCGTTCTGCAACGAGTTGCTGGGCTTCGCGCACGAGTTGGGCGTCGAACTGGTGGTGATCCTCGGGGCGCTGCTCGGCGACACCCCGCACACCCGACCGGTACCGGTCAGCGGGGTCACCTCCGATCCGGACCTGGCGCGCACGATGGACCTGGAGGAGACCAAGTACGAGGGCCCGACCGGCATCGTCGGCATCCTCCAGGAGGCGTGCACCCACGCCGGTGTGCCCGCGGTGTCGCTGTGGGCGGCCGTTCCGCACTACGTGTCGCAGCCGCCGAACCCGAAGGCGACCCTGGCCCTGCTCAACCGGCTGGAGGACCTGATCGACCTGCGCATCCCGCTCGGGGAACTACCGGAGGACGCGCGGGCGTGGCAGCTCGGCGTGGACCAGCTCGCCGCCGAGGACAGCGAGGTCGCGGAGTACGTCCAGACCCTGGAGGAGGCCCGGGACACCGCGGAGCTCCCGGAGGCGTCCGGGGAGGCCATCGCACGGGAGTTCGAACGCTATCTCCGGCGGCGGGACGGCGGGAACGGCCCCGCGGCCACCGCGCCGGGGCTCACCACCGACGGCGGTGAGGCCGCGGCGTACCTGCGCGAGTCGCCGAGCGAGCGGACCCGTCCGCCCCGTCCGCAGCGGGCGGCCGACGGCGCCGAGGCGCGGGAGGGCGACGGCCCCGCAGCCGAGGCCAAGGGCCCGTCCGGGGAACGCCGCGCACCGTCCGGGGAGGAGCCCCCGGGCGCCGACTCCGAGGACGGGTCTTCGGGGGACGGACCGGAGCGGGAGACGGACTGAACCGCCGCAACGCGGGTACGGGCCGTCGCACGGGAGGAATCTCCCGTGCGACGGCCCGTTCGTCGTTTCGCCCTCTGAACCGCTACTGACCTGCGGATTCGCCTGCGGCACCAGGGGGCGCCCGAGCCCTCGCCGCCCGGATGTCATCGATCTGGAGAAGAATCTTCGGCAGCGGTGTCGATCCGTCGGTGTTCCGTTCGTCGTCAGGGTGTACGGCGGATCACCGCCGCTGACACACCTTGACGACAGGAGTCGAACCATGAAGTACATGCTGCTGATCCAGACCAGCTCCGCCGACGCATCGGGCAGCTCCGCCGGCTGCGAGGTCTCGGACTGGATCGCGTACACCAAGGCGGTGCAGGACGCCGGGATCTACGTCTCGGGCGAATCCCTCGCCGACCTGGTCACCGCGACCACCGTGCGGGTCTCCGCCGAGGGCGAGCGGACCGTGACCGACGGCCCGTTCGCGGAGACGCGCGAGTTCCTGGGCGGTTTCTACGTCATCGACGTGCCGGACCTGGACGCGGCACTGGACTGGGCCGCCCGCTGTCCGGGGGCGCTCGGCGACGGCGCGGTCGTCGTGCGGCCGATCGCCGACTTCACCGGCTGAGGCTCCGGGACCGAAGGAACGGATCATGACGGACACGGGCCGGCCGCACCCCGCCGACGAGGGGGGCGAGGTGAGCGCCGCCGACCGAGCGGTCGAACAGGTGTTCCGTGAGGAGCGCGGACGGTTGCTCGCCTCGCTCGTCGGCCGGTTCGGCGATCTCGACCTGGCCGAGGAGGTCGCCTCGGAGGCCGTGGAGGCGGCGCTGCGGCACTGGCCCGTGGACGGCGTGCCCGCACGACCGGGCGCCTGGCTGCTGACCACGGCCAGGCGCAAGGCCGTCGACCGGCTGCGCCGCGACCAGACGTACGCCACCCGGCTCGCCGTCCTCCAGGCCGAGGCGGACCGGGCGGCCCCCGCCCCGCCCGCCGACACCACCCGGGACCTGCCCGACGAGCGGCTCCAACTGTTCTTCACCTGCGCCCACCCCGCGCTGGCGGAGGACGCCCGGGGCGCCCTGGTGCTGCGCTGCCTGGCGGGGCTGACGACGCCCGAGGTCGCCCGGGCCTATCTGATGCCCACGGCGACCATGGCCCAGCGGATCGTCCGGGCGAAGAAGAAGATCCGGGAGGCGCGCGTCCCGTTCCGCGTCCCCGGCCCCGACGAACTGCCGCGGCGCCTGCCCGGTGTGCTCCAGGTCCTCTACTCGATCTTCACCGAGGGGTACGCGGCCAGTGCGGGGCCGCGGTTGCAGCGGCTGGACCTCGCCGAGGAGGCGATCCGTCTGACCCGCCTGCTGCACCGGCTGCTGCCCACGGAACGGGAGGTCACGGGGCTGCTCGCGCTGATGCTGCTGGTCCACGCGCGCCGCGCCGCCCGGACCGGACCGGACGGCGCCCTGGTCCTCCTGGCCGACCAGGACCGGAGCCGCTGGGACCGGCCGATGATCGAGGAGGGGCTCGCCCTGGTGCCCCGGGCGCTGGCGCCGGGCCCGCCCGGACCGTACGGGGTGCAGGCGGCGATCGCCGCGCTGCACGACGAGGCCACGGACCCGGCGGACACCGACTGGCCGCAGATCGTCGCCCTGTACGACGTGCTGCTCGCGATCGCCCCGTCCCCCGTCGTCGCGCTGAACCGGGCGGTGGCGGTGGCGCTGCGGGACGGTCCGGCCGCCGGGCTCGCCCTGCTCGACGCCCTCGCCGACGAACCGCGGCTACGCGGCCACCACCCGTACGCGGCGGCGCGGGCCGAGCTGCTGCACCTGCTCGGCCGGCGGGCCGAAGCCGTCGTGGCCTACCGCGCGGCGCTCGCCCTCGCCGGCACCGCGCCCGAGCGGGCCCATCTACGGCGCCGACTGGACGCCGCCCTGGCAGCGGGCGACGCGCCCTGCTCATGAACGGTGCCCCCGGGCCCTCCCCCGTCGTGGCGGGAGGGCCCGGGGGCACCGTGCGCTGACCGTGGTGGCGCGCTACAGGGCGACGCCCAGCAGGGCGTCCACGGTGCGGGAGACCACACCGGGCGCGCCCTCGTCGCTGCCGCCCTCCGCGGCCTGGCGGGCGGCCCAGCGGTCGACAGCGGCGAGCGCGGCGGGAGCGTCCAGGTCCTGGGAAAGGGCCTGGCGGACCTCCTCGACCAGGGCCTGCGCCGCGGGGCCGTCGGGGCGCGAGACGGCGGCGCGCCAGCGCCCGAGGCGGTCCACGGCGTCCCCGAGGACGGTGTCGGTCCACTCCCAGTCGCTGCGGTAGTGGTGCGCCAGCAGGGCCAGCCGGATCGCGGCCGGGTCGACGCCCTCGCGGCGCAGGGTGGAGACGAAGACCAGGTTGCCCTTGGACTTCGACATCTTCTCGCCGTGCAGGCCGACCATTCCGGCGTGGACGTACGCCCGGGCGAAGGGGTGCTCGCCGGTCAGCGCCTGGGCGTGGGAGGCGCCCATCTCGTGGTGCGGGAAGGCGAGGTCGGAGCCGCCGCCCTGGATGTCGAAGCCCATCCCGAGGTGGTCCAGGGCGATGGCCACGCACTCGATGTGCCAGCCGGGCCGACCGGGGCCGAGGGAACCGCCGTCCCAGTGGGGCTCGCCGTCGCGGGCCGCCATCCAGAGCATGGGGTCGAGCGGGTTCTTCTTGCCGGGACGGTCGGGGTCGCCACCGCGTTCGGCGGACAGCAGCCGCATCGCGGCGGCATCGAGGCGGGACACCTCGCCGAAGTGCGGATCGGACTCGACGGAGAAGTAGACGTCGCCCTCCAGCTCGTAGGCGGCGCCCGCGTCCCTGAGGCGTTCGACCAGGGGGACGATCCCCGGTATGGCTTCGACGGCCCCTATGTAGTGGCGCGGCGGGAGCATCCGCAGGGCGGTCATGTCCTCGCGGAAGAGGTCGGTCTCGCGGTGGGCGAGCCCCGCCCAGTCGACACCGTCGCGCTCCGCCCGTTCCAGGAGCGGATCGTCGATGTCGGTGACGTTTTGCACGTAGTGGACCTGGCGCTTGGTGTCGAGCCACACGCGCTGAACGAGGTCGAACGCGTTGTAGGTCGCCGCGTGACCCAGATGGGTCGCGTCGTACGGCGTGATGCCGCAGACGTAGATACGGGCGACGGGACCGGGGGCGAGATCGACGAGGCCGCCGGTCGCGGTGTCGTGAATCCGAAGGTCGCGGCCCCGTCCGGGCAGGGCGGGGACCTCAGAAGCGGGCCAGGCATGCATGACATGAGCGTAACCGGACGGTGCGTCCGCTACACCGGTGGCCAAGGGTTTAAACCGGTGGCCAGGGAATCGCGGGCCACTGCCCGCCGGGCCGCGGGTGGACGCCGGAGGCCAGCAATGCGGCCACCCGGGCCCGCGTGGCGTCGATCTCCGGCCCGGTGATCAGTTCCGCGAGCCGTGTGGCCAGGGGCTCTTCGGGCTCCAGGGCGGCCCGCAGCGCGGTGAGGGCGGCCAGCGCCCCGGTGGTCAGCGGCTCGCCCGCCCAGCCCCACAGGAGGGTGCGCAACTTGTCGTCCGTGTGGAAGGTCACGCCGTGGTCGATGCCGTAGAGCCGGCCGTCGGCGGTCGGCAGCAGATGGCCCCCCTTGCGGTCGGCGTTGTTGATGACGGCGTCGAGCACCGCGAGGCGGCGCAGCCGGTCGTCGTCGGCGTGCACCAGCAGGGCGGTGCGCCCCTCGCCGACCTCGGCGAAGCCCACGGCCTTCCAGCCCGGCCCGGGCTCGCGCGCGTCCAGGAGGGCGAGCAGACCGTCGCCGGACGCTTCGGGGTCGCTGTCGATCCACAGTTGGCACATGCCCTCGCCGTGCGGACCGTCCCGGAGCACGGTGGGGGGCACCAGGTCCCGGCCGAGGACCTCGGCGACCTCGTAGGCGGCGACCTCACGCCGGGCGAGGTCGCCGTCGGGGAAGTCCCACAGCGGGCGTTCACCGGCGACCGGCTTGTAGACGCAGGCGGCGCGCTCCCCCTCGTGCTCGACCGTGCAGTACAGGGCCGTGTTGGACGCCTCCCGGATACGGCCGCGGATCGTCAGCTCGCCGTGGGCGAGCAGCTCGGTGACGGTCACGCCCCGCGGCGGTATCCGTTCTGGCGCGGGCATACGTGTCCCTCCGGGTCGAGCGGCAGACTGCACAGCGGGCAGGGCGGGCGACCCGCATTGACGACGTCCAGGGCCCGCTTGGCGAAGGCCCGGGCCTGCACTCCGGAGAGGCGGACGCGCAACATCGGCGGGCCGTTCTCCTCGTCCTGGAGGAGTCGTTCCTCGGCCTCGGCGAGGTCCTCCTCGGAGTCCGCGTCGAGTTCGACGAGGGCCTGCGCCTCGACGACCATCCGCTGCTCGTCGCCGTCCCAGGCGAGCGCCATGGTGCCGACCCGGAACTCCTCCTCGACCGGGGTGTCGAGGGGTGCGGTGTCGGAGATCTCGGTGGGCGCCACGGCCGGCACGGCCGCGCTGCCCCCGCTCCGCCGGACGACCTCGTCCAACAGTTCGTCCATGCGCTCCGCGAGGGCGGCGACTTGGGTCTTCTCCAGGGCGACGCTCGTGACCCGGGAGCCGGACGATGCCTGGAGGAAGAAGGTACGGCGCCCTGGCAGACCGACCGTGCCGGCCACGAAACGCTCCGGCGGGTCGTAGAGGAACACCTGACGGGACACGTCCTGTCTCCCTTGGAATCGACGGGTCGATCAGAGGATCGCCCGGGGGTTGCTGCTTTGCTCCGACCGCTTCACCCTACTGCGGTCCGCGATCACGGCGCGCCCGCGCCTCCACCCACCGTCGCGGTCCCGTCGGCCCCGCCGGTGTCCGCGACTGGGTCCTCGGCGTGCTCGGCGTGCTCGGCGTGCTCGGCGTGCTCGGCGTCCTCGCGGGGGACGAGCGAGGCGAAGTCGCCGGTGTCTCCGAGCCGGACCAGGAAGGGACGCACGGGTGTGTAGCGGATGACGGTCACCGAACAGGGTTCCACGGACACCCGTTGGAAGAGGTCCAGATGGAGACCGAGGGCGTCGGCGACCAGTGCCTTGATGATGTCGCCGTGCGAACACACCAGGTAGGTGGCGTCCGCGCCGTGCTCGTCGGCGACCCGGGCGTTCCACTCGCGGACGGCTTCGGCGGCCCGGGTGGCCATGGCCCGCATCGACTCGCCGCCGGGGAACGCGACGGCGGAGGGGTGTTGCTGGACGGCCGCCATGAGGGGTTCTTGGTTCAGCTCGGACAGCTTGCGGCCGGTCCACTCGCCGTAGTGGGCCTCGCCGACCCGTTCGTCGGTATGCAGGGTGAGTCCGGGCCGGGCGGCGAGCAGGGGTGCGACGGTCTGCCGGCAGCGTTCGAGGGGGCTGCTGACGACCGTGGCGAGGGGAACGCCGTCGAGCCGGCCGGGGAGGGTGGCGGCCTGGTCGGTGCCGCGTTCGTCGAGGGTCACACCGGGGGTCCAGCCCGCGAGCAGGCCCGCGGTGTTGGCGGTGGAGCGTCCGTGTCGGACGAGGATCAGCGTGGGCATGACGACAGCCTAGGACGACGGGGGTGTGCCTCCGGGGCCGGAGGGGAACAGGTGGTGCGTGATCGTGGACTGCGCCATCTACCGGGACGGACGCCGCGTCGAGGGGCCCGTCGACCTGCCCGATGCGCTCGCGCGGGCCCGCGCGAGCGAGGACGCCTTCGTGTGGATGGGGCTGCACGAACCGACGGAGGAGGAGTTCGCGCACGTCAGGGAGGAGTTCGGGCTGCACCCCCTGGCGGTGGAGGACGCCTTGAAGGCGCACCAACGGCCCAAGCTGGAGGTGTACGACGACTCGCTCTTCGTGGTGCTGAAACCCGTGGTGTACGAGCCGGAGGGCGACACGGTGTCCTCGGGCGAGGTGATGGTCTTCCTCGGCGACTCGTTCCTGGTGACGGTCCGGCACGGCGAGGGGGCGCCGCTCGGGGAGGTGCGGCGGCGGCTGGAGTCGGAGCCCGGCCTGCTGCGCAAGGGCCCCACGGCGGTGCTGTACGCGATCGCGGACGCGGTGGTCGACCACTACTTGGAGGTGGCCACGGAACTCCAGACGGACCTGGAGGAGTTGGAGGCCGAGGTCTTCTCGCCGGAGGGCGGCCGGTCACGGCACACGGCGATGCGGATCTACACCTTCAAGCGGCAGATCCTGGAGTTCCGCCGGGCGACGGTGCCCCTGTCGGTACCGCTCGGGCGGCTGGCGGGGACGGGGCCGTTCGCGGTGGCGGTGCCGTTCGTGAAGGAGTCCGCGCAGCCCTTCTTCCGTGACGTCAACGACCATCTGATGCGGGTGAACGAGTCCGTGGAGGGCCTGGACCGTCTGGTGTCGGACATCCTGTCGGCGCACCTGGCGCAGATGAGCGTGCGGCAGAACGACGACATGCGGAAGATCTCGGCGTGGGCGGCGATGGCGGCGGTCCCGACGATGATCGCCGGGATCTACGGCATGAACTTCGACCACATGCCGGAGTTGCACTGGGTCTGGTCGTATCCGGCGGTGATCGGGCTGATGGTGGTGCTGGAGGTCGCGCTGTACCGGACGTTCAAGCGGCGCGGCTGGCTGTGAGGGGCCGACCGCGCCGCAGGTGCCGGGGTCAGGCGAACTCGGCGGCGGAGGTGGCGGGTCCGCCGAGCGCGTCGCGGCGTTCGGGCATCGCCAGCGAGACCATCCGCCGCCAACCGTGGGCCCGCTCGTACGCGTACACGGCGTGGATGCCGGCCGCGAGGACCGCCGCCTTGGCCCGGGACCAGCCCAGGATGCGGCCCATGTGGGCCATCACGGCGAGGCTGACGTCCCGGTAGACCCGGATCTCGGCGTGCGCGCACTCACGGAGCGTGCGTTGGATGGCCCGGCCGTGTCCCGCGTACGCGAAGCGCAGCAGTTCCTCGTGGCAGTAGGCGAGGTGGTTGTCCTCGTCGTGGGAGATCATCTTCACCGCCCGGCCGATGTCGGGGTGGTCGCCGAAGAGGCGCCGCAGCAGTTCCATCTGCTCGGAGGCGCGCTGTTCGGTGACGCGGCTGTGGGCCAGGTAGGTGACGAGGTCCTGGACGGTCAGGGGCTCGTCCCGGTGGAGCTTGTCGTGGGCGAGGCCGATGCCCCGCCGTTCCAGCAGCATGGTGTAGTCGGTGTCCCCCGGCACCTCCACGGGGGTGAGGCCGCGCTTCTTGATCAGCGCGTTGAAGATGCGCCCGTGCTTGTCCTCGTCGGCACCGTGCCGGACCACCTTGGGGGCCAGGTCCCGTTCGACGGCGGGGACGAGGGCCGCGATCCGGGCGTTCTCCCACCCGCCCTGGGACTCGCCGCTGGCCGCGATGGAGCAGAACAGGCGGAACGACTCGTCGTTGTCGAGGATCTCCTGGAACAGGCTCTTGGCCGAGAGCATGACTGCCACCTCCGTGCAGGGGTCCGCGCAGAACGAGTCAAGTGCGGGACGCGCCCGACGGCAACAGGTGTGGGCGTCGGCTCGGCCGAACGAAGGACGCGCACCGCACGGTCCGGTGCGTAACCGTGCGGGCGGTGCCGCGTTGTGCTGGGTGACGGCCGTGGCGGGGAAGACCCCCGAGCCCCCACCACGGCCGCGGGCCCCCTGTCCGGGAACCGCCCGCCCGGCGGGGATGCGCCGGGGGGCGGTGCGTCGTCGGGGCCGCCCCCGCCGGACGGCGACCGGGTCGGCTCAGGCCAGTCCCGCACGTTCCAGGGCCTCGGTGCCGGCGCGCAGGGCGGCGAGGCGCTCGTCGAGGGTGAATCCGGCGGGGGCCAGGGTGAGCGTGGTGACTCCGGCGGCGGCGTACGCCTTCATCCGGTCGGCGATGCGGTCGACGGAACCGAGCAGTGTGGTGGAGTCGATCAACTCGTGCGGAACGGCGGCGGCGGCCCCGGCCTTGTCGCCGGACAGGTAGCGGTCCTGGATCTCGGCGGCCTCCCGTTCGTACCCCATGCGCCCGGCCAACTGGTTGTAGAAGTTCTGCTGGCGACTTCCCATGCCGCCCACGTAGAGCGCGGTGTACGGGCGGAAGGTGTCGGCGAGCGCGGTGACGTCCCGGTCCGCACCGACCGCCAGCGGCAGCGTGGGGCAGACGTCGAAGCCGTCCAGGGTCAGACCGGCCTTCTCCCGGCCGGCGCGCAGATGACGGACGGCGGTCTCCTCCAGGTGGTCGGCGGAGGGGAAGATCAGCAGGGCGCCGTCGGCGATCTCCCCGGTCTGCTCCAGGTTCTTCGGGCCGATCGCGGCGATGTACAGCGGGATGTGGGGGCGTTGCGGGTGCACGGTCAGCTTGAGCGGCTTCCCGGGTCCGTCGGGCAGCGGGAGCGTCCAGTGCTGGCCCTCGTAGGAGAGGCGTTCGCGGGTCATGGCCCGGCGGACGATCTCGACGTACTCGCGGGTGCGGGCGAGCGGCTTGTCGAACTTCACGCCGTACCAGCCCTCGGAGACCTGCGGGCCGGACACCCCGAGGCCGAGGCGGAACCGACCGCCGGAGAGCGAGTCCAGGGTGGCGGCGGTCATCGCGGTCATCGCGGGCTGTCGGGCCGGGATCTGGAGGATCGCGGAGCCGACGTCGATGCGTTCGGTGTGGGCGGCGACCCAGGCCAGCACGGTCGGGGCGTCCGAACCGTACGCCTCGGCGGCCCAGCACACCGCGTAGCCGAGGCGGTCCGCCTCCTTGGCCACCGCGAGGTTGTCGCCGTCCATGCCCGCGCCCCAGTAGCCGAGATTGATCCCGAGTTGCATGACCGATGCCCCTTACTGGTCAGTAACGTTGTCTGTGCGGCGAACCCTAGCGCGCGGCGGGCGATCCGTCAGGGGACGGGACGGGGGCTGCGGCCGGACCCCGCACGGCAGGTCGTCCGGGACGGGCCGTCGTGTCGGTTCGGCACCGGTTGTCGTCAGTTATCCACAGGCTTCCGCACCCGTGGACATCTGGCCAGTAATGTCGACGCCCATGGAGCAGAGGTATCTCGGCCGTACCGGCCTGCGCGTGTCCCGCATCGGGCTCGGCACCCTGACCTGGGGCCGTGACACCGACGAGAGCGACGCCGCCGACCTGATGAAGACCTTCTGGGAGGCGGGCGGCACCCTCGTCGACACCGCCGACGTGTACGGCGGTGGGGAGGCCGAGTACCTGCTCGGGCAGCTGATAGAACGCCTGGTGCCCCGTCGGGACCTGGTGATCGCGACGAAGGCCGGCAGCGTCCCCGATCCGGAGCGTCGCTTCGACGGCTCGCGGGGGCACCTGCTGAGCGCCCTCGACGCCTCGCTGGCCCGACTCGGCACGGACCACGTCGACCTGTGGCAACTCCACGCCTTCGACCCGACGACCCCGCTGGAGGAGACCCTCCAGGCCGTGGACATCGCGGTGAGCAGCGGGCGCGCCAGGTACGCGGGGGTGTCCAACTACTGCGGTTGGCAGCTGGCGAAGGCGGCCACCTGGCAGCTGGCCGCCCCGGGCACCCGCGCCCGGCTGGCCAGTACGCAGATGGAGTACTCCCTGCTCCAGCGCGGAGTGGAGCGCGAGGTGCTGCCGGCGGCGGTGGACCTGGGGGTGGGGCTGCTCCCCTCGTCCCCGCTCGGGCGCGGGGTGCTCACCGGCAAGTACCGGCACAGCACTCCGCCGAACTCGCGCGGCGCCTCCGAGCACCTGTCCCTGTTCGTGGAGCCGTACCTGGACGAGGAGGCGGGTCGGATCGTCGACGCCCTGACGACCGCTGCGGACGGACTGGCCGTCACGCCCCTCCAGGTGGCCCTGGCCTGGGTGCGGGACCGGCCCGGGGTGACCGCGCCGATCATCGGTCCGCGCAACGCGCAGCAGCTCGCCGCCGCGCTGTCAGTGGAGACGCTTAATCTTCCTGACGAGATCTGTCGGGCCCTCGACGATGTGTCGGCGCCCGTCCACCGCTATCCCGACCAGGACTGGAGCACGTTGTGAGCACGCACCCCCAAGCCGGGGCGCCCAGCGCGGAGACCGCAGCCGGGGAGCCGGCGGACGCTCCCGCGGGTGCGGACGCCCGGCCGGAGGCGGCCCAGGACGGCGACGGCTCCGGGCCCGGAGCGACGCCCCCCGACGCGGACACGAACGACACGGGCACGAACGACACGGGCACGAACGACACCGGTACGGATGACACCCGCACGGCCGGCGCCGGCACGGACGTCGGCAAAGCGGACACGGGCGGAACCGAAGCGGAGGGAACGGACGCCGGGGAAGGCGTATCCGAGGGGGGCGACACCGGCGGTGCCGCGGACCCGGCCGGGAGCACCGACGGGGCTCAGGGCCCCACGGAGGCCGAAGCCGAGCTCGCCGCGCAGCGCGAGGTGCGGGAGCGCATCGAGCGGCGCAAGGCCGAACGGGAGGCGCCGATCGACAGCGGCGCCAAGCTGAGCGGCACGGCGGCCGAACTGCTCGCCGCCGTCCGTGCGGTGGAGAGCGGCGAACGGCCCGCCCGGACGTTCGCGGAGCCGACGGAGGCCCCCCGCAGCCCCGCTCCGGCCGCAGCCCCCGCGCCTCGCCCGGTCACGGCCTCGGTGCCGGCCCCCGCCCCGGGTCCGGCGCCCTCGACGGTGAGCGCCGTACGGACGGTGCTCACCGAGGGCGGCGCTCCCGAGTCCCTCGCCCCCCAGGTGTCCACGGCGCTCGGCGAGGACGCCGGGTCCGTACTGCGCGCGGACCCGTGGCAGTTGCTCCAGGTCGCGGGGGTACGACCCGAGCAGGCCGACGGTTTCGCCCGGGCGCTGCTGGGCCCGGACTGCCGCCCGGACGACGAGCGGC
The DNA here is from genome assembly GCF_042724695.1 of Streptomyces sp. NPDC127068. Classification (NCBI taxonomy): domain Bacteria; kingdom Bacillati; phylum Actinomycetota; class Actinomycetes; order Kitasatosporales; family Streptomycetaceae; genus Streptomyces; species Streptomyces sp. NPDC127068. Next base: position 164,400 of record NZ_JBHXEN010000006.1, read on the forward strand.
GCGGTCGCGCCGTCACGGTGTGGCTGCTGGGCCAGGCGGCCCTCGCCGGACACACCGCGCTGGACGCGCCCGCGCTGAGCGCGGCGCTGGCCCAGCGGTCGGTACCGGCTGCCGACGAGGCGCTGCGCGGCGCCGTCGCCGAGGGCGAGGTGCTGGTGTTCCAGGACGCCCTGGACGCGGCCCCGCAGACCGACGGGGCGCCGACCGTGGCGGTCGACGGCAGCCCGGTCGACGGGACCCCGGACGAGGAGGCTCCGGGCGAGGAGGCGGAGCCTCCGGTACGGGTGTTGATCGGCCTGGAGCGCTTCGCGCTGGCCGAGGAGAGCCTGGCTGACGGCCTCTCCCGGTTGGTGAACGCCCCGGCCGGGCCGGGCGACGGGCCGGACGAGGCCCGGGGCGGCGGGGCGGTCGGCTCGGCCGCCGAGCTGATCCGCGCCTCGGCGACGCACGCCCTGGTGCTGCACACCGGCGGCGAGGCGGCCCGCGCCGAGCCCGCCGCGCTGGTCGCCGGCGCCCTCGCACGGGGGCAGCGGGTGGTGGCGGCCACCCACACGGCCGACGGCCGGGACCGGTTCGCGAAGCTCCTGACGGCGTCGAACCCGGCTGCCCCGGTGCCGGCGGCTGCGGTCGTGACGGTCGCGGGGTTGCTGGCCGGGACGGAGGGGCCGGGCCGCGACGCCGAGGGCGCGCTCGCCGTCGACCTCCTGGTGGTGCTGGACGCCCCGCAGCTCGACGTGGAGAACGCGGCGATGCTGGTGGAGTCGCTGGGGGACGGCGCGCGGCTCGTCCTGAGCGGTGACCCCGCACTGCTGTGGTCAGCCGGTCCCGGCCGGGTGTTCGCCGATCTGCTGGCGGCCCGGGTGTGCCCGCAGATCGCGTCCCGGACCCCGGATCCGGGTCCGATCGGGGAGCTGACCAGCAGTGTCGCCTTCGGTGAGCTGCCCCAGGTGGAGGCCCCGGGCAAGGAGGTCGTGATCGTCCCCGTGCGGGACGCGGGCGAGGCCGTGCACCGCACCGTGCAGCTGGTCGCCGACTCGCTGCCCAGGGCCCTGGGCGTCCCGCCCGAGGGCACCCAGGTGATCACCCCGGGTCACGGCGGGGCGGCGGGCACCCGCGCTCTGAACTCCGCGTTGAAGGAACGCCTCAATCCCGGGCCCGGCCGGTTCGGCGGCTTCGACCCGGGTGACCGGATCGTGTGGTCACCGGCGCCCGGGCGGTCGGCGCCGGGGCGGGTCGTGGGCGCCGATGCCGAGGGGCTGCGCCTGGAGTGCGACGGTGCGCCCGTCCTGGTCCCCCGGGAGCAGGTCGAACGGACGGTGCGGCACGGCTGGGCGATGACCGCGCACCAGGCGGTGGGGCGGCGCTGGCCGGCCGCCGTCGTGGTGTTGCCGGGGGACGCCGCGCAGGCGTTGAGCCGGCCCTGGGTGTACACGGCGTTCGGGCGCGGGGAGCAGCACCTGTCCGTGGTGCACGGGGTGGAACAGGCGCTGCCGCAGGCGGTCGCGGAGGGCGCGCCGAAGCCCCGCACCACCAGATTGCCGGTGCTCCTGCGCGGCCAGGGCCCGACCAGCGCCGGATAGCGAGCGGCCGGGGCCCGGTGGGCCCCGGCCGGCGCGTCACCGTCTGCGTGCGTCGCCCCGTGCCCGGTCGGGTGGCCCGTCGAGGTCGGTGTCCAGGTCCTCGTCGGACTCGACGTCGAGGTCGGACCGGACGTCGGAGTCGTCGGGGTCCCCGTGGCCCTGGCCGTCCTGGTCGTCCTCCACGTCTTCACCCTCCTCGTCGCCCTCGTCCTCGCCGTCAGCGTCCCCGTCGTCGTACTCCTCGTCGAAGACGGCGCTGACGTCGAAGCGGCACACCACGCGCTGCGGGTCGGCCTGGTCGAACGGGCCCTCCAACCACTCCCCCGGGTCGGCGGGGTCGTCGGCGGCGGTCACCCAGAGGGTGGAGTCCCCCTCCTCCAAGCCGAACTCCTTGTGCCGGGAGGCGATCTCATCGGGTTCGAACTCGCCGAAGAGGACGCCGAGCGCACCGTGCACGGTGCTGCCCGCCGAGTCGGTGAGCGGCGCACCGTCCGCTTCGGCGGCCTCCACCCGCTGGGCCTGGGCCATCAGGCGCTGCGGTTCCACCACCACGTAGTCACGGCGGATCAGCACGCTGAGCGCGTGCGGATCCTCGGGACCCGTGTACGGCGGAAGGGTGTCCTCGGAACCGGGGATCTCGAAGGGGGTGACCTCGTCGTAGCGGTCGTAGAGCAGCTCGTCGTACTCCTCGGCGGCCACCGCCAACTCGTTGAACGCCTCGTAGACGGCCGGGTCGTCCTCACCCGACCTGCTCTCGACCGCCGCAAGGTGACGGTCCAGAGCGGCCTTCACCGCCTCGGCGGCGGCGCGTACCTCGGCAACCGTGGGCTGCGCAGCATCAGACATAGTGCAGACGCTATCCGTACCCGGCCCGTGCCCGCACAATAGATGGCGATGCCGGAATACGAATTTGTCGACGTGTACGTGCCGCGCGGGGTGACTCGCAAGGACACGACCCGCCTGCTGACCGACCACGCAGAGTACGGACACTGGGAGTTGGAGCGTTTGCGACTGAACCCCGACGGGAGTCGACGGGTACGGCTTCGTCGACGGATCATCCGCCAGTTGCGCGCCACCTGGTGACGCGCCACGACCCGCACGGAGGGGGTCGGGCCCGGGCCGGACCCCCTCCGCGGTGACGGACAGTCGCACGACCGGGTGATTCACCACCGCCTCGACACGGCCACCCGCTGGCCCCGTGTGCTCGACGGAATCGGCCGTCTGTGATCTACGCGACAGCCTCCGCCGAGGGGGGCCGCCCGGCCCGGCCCGCCCGGAACTCCCGGTGGACGGGGCGGAACGGGAACGACACCGGCCCCGGAGTGCGTGGCTCGCACTCCGGGGCCGGTACCTCAGCCTCAGGGCCTCAGGGCAGGCGTGGCGTCAGCCGTTGATGCAGGTGTTGCCGAAGGCGGGGTTCAGCAGACCGATCACGTTCACGGTGTTGCCGCAGACGTTCACCGGAACGTGGACGGGCACCTGGATGACGTTGCCGGACAGCACGCCCGGGGAACCCACGGCGGCGCCCTGGGCACCGGCGTCGGCAGAGGCGAGGCCCGCGCCCGCGAGCATCAGGCCACCAGCGGCAGCCGCGACGGCGACGACCTTCTTGATCATTGTTCCTCCTTGTTGGGCAGTACGGCCCCGACCTCGGGCCGCATGACCAGTAACGAGGGGGAAGCAATGGAGCTACGAGCGTATCTTCGCATTCACCCTATTCAGTCACTTTCGTACGAACTACCGATTCGGTCGCCCGGTGGGGCCGCCGGTCAGGACGCGTCGATGAACCGGTCGAGCACCCGTACGCCGAACTGGAGGCCGTCCACCGGCACCCGCTCGTCCACGCCGTGGAACATGCCCGCGAAGTCCAGCTCCGGCGGCAGCTTCAGCGGGGCGAAGCCGAAGCAGCGGATGCCCAGGTCGTCGAAGGACTTGGCGTCGGTGCCACCGGACAGCATGTAGGGGACGGCCCGGGCGATGGGGTCCTCGGCGCTGAGGGCCGTCTGCATGGCGTCCACCAGGTCACCGTCGAAGCTGGTCTCCAGCGCCTTGTCGCCGTGCACGTCCTCCCGCTTGACGCGCGGGCCGAGGATGCGGTCGAGGTCGGCGAGGAACTCCTCCTCGTGGCCCGGCAGGAACCGGCCGTCGACGTGCGCGGTCGCCTCGCCCGGGATGACGTTGACCTTGTAGCCGGCACCGAGCATGGTCGGGGCCGCGGAGTTGCGCAGGGTCGCGCCCACCATCTTGGCGATGCCGCCCAGCTTGGCGAGCGTGGCGTCCATGTCCTCCGGGTCGAGCGGGGTGCCGAGCGCGTCGGACAGCTCGTCGAGGAACGAGCGCACGGTCTTGGTGACCCGCACCGGCCACTGGTGGCGACCGAGCCGCCCGACGGCCTCGCACAGTTCCGTGATGGCGTTGTCGTTGTTGGTCATCGACCCGTGACCCGCCGTGCCCTCGACGGTGAGCCGCATCCAGTGCATGCCCTTCTGAGCGGTCTCCACCAGGTAGAGCCGCAGCTTCTCGTTGACGGTGAAGGAGAACCCGCCGACCTCGCCGATGGCCTCGGTGACCCCTTCGAAGAGGTCGGGGTGCTTGTCGACGAGGTACCGGGCGCCGTACGCGCCGCCGGCCTCCTCGTCGGCGAGGAAGGCCAGCACGATGTCCCGCGGGGGCTTGCGCCCGCTGCGCAGCCGGTCGCGGACGACCGCGAGGGTCATCGCGTCCATGTCCTTCATGTCGACGGCGCCCCGCCCCCACACGCAACCGTCCGCGATCTCGCCGGAGAACGGGTCGTGCGTCCAGTCGGCGGCGTTCGCGGGCACCACGTCGGTGTGTCCGTGGATGAGCAGCGCCGGGCGGGACGGGTCCTCGCCCTCGATGCGGGCGACCGTGGAGGCGCGGCCGGGGTGGGACTCGATGACCCGGGGCTCCAGTCCGACCTCGGCGAGCTTCTCGGCCACGTACTCGGCGGCCTTGCGCTCGCCGGGACCCGAGTGGTCGCCGTAGTTGCTCGTGTCGATCCGGATGAGGTCGCGACAGAGGTCGACGACCTCGTCCTCCCCGGTCACACCCCGAGGTCCGGCGGCCCTGTTCGACTCGCTCACGGCGGTTCCTCCCACTGTCGCTGCCTGCTGTTCCTCTCCCCATACTCTCCCTCCTCCCCTCCGCCTCCAAGGGTGGACCCCGCCCGACATGCACCGTTCACGCAGCCGGGACCGGGCGGGGGCGGGGGGTGCGTGCGGGGCGCCGGGGAGCAGGGCAGACGGGCGTGATCAGGGGACGGAATCTTTGCTATGGTTTCCCACGTCGCCGCGGGAAACCGCGACAGACCACCGGTCCGGGTGGCGGAATGGCAGACGCGCTAGCTTGAGGTGCTAGTGCCCTTTATCGGGCGTGGGGGTTCAAGTCCCCCCTCGGACACCAGCTGAGACCCCATGTGATGTGGGGTCTTTTGCTTTCCTCGTTCGCCGTCGGTCAGTAGACCGAGTTGATGTTCGCCTTGTTGTTCGCGCCCAGGTCCGAGTTGTTGACGTTGACCGTCATGCACCCCAAGATCGGGTCGTCCTTGTGACGCGGCGGGTCAGCGATGTTTCCATGGGTGAGGCCGACCGCGTGGCCTGTCTCGTGACACATCGTCGAGTAGTCCATCCACGCAGACTCGATGCGGATGTAGTTCTGATCGCACTTGTAGGTACGGGCGATCGCGTCATTGCACCAGGAGATCCCGACGGCGCTCCCGGAGACGGCACCCTCCGCGTAGTAGATGTCGGTTTCGGCTGCCCCGCTCCACGATGGCGTCGAGTCGTAGCTGATCTTCAAATCGGTGGGCGAGTACTCGTTCTTGAGCATGGTGCGCATTCGGTTCTTGTCCGACTCCTCAAGCGCGTCGCCACCGCCACTGTCCATGTAGTAGGTCAGATCGGCGTTGTCCGTCTGACACAGCCCACCGTTCTCCGTACAGAGGTTGATGTAGTGGAAGGTGGGAACGATGTTGTCCGTACGGGCCGCCGCACTGTCGGTGGCGGTCAGCATCACGAACGCCGAGGCGGCGGCCAACAGGGCCGGAGCGCGACGGCGGGCCTTCCTGCCTCGTGCCGGCAGGACGGTTTCCGGGCTTTGCATGGGTTCCGACTCCTCGCGCTGAACGATGGTGATTCCTTGTCCGTCCCGACACCCCTGGGCTCACGAACGATCATTGGGGTGCGGGTGACGACGCCGAGCGACGGACCGCCGGCTCCCAGGGCGCCCGCTCATCCGCAGGGGGTACGGGCAGCGGGCGGGCCGATCTGTTTCCGCTGACCGGGCACCGCGCTGTTCAGCACCGATGTCAGGTGCTCCGCGGACTGGCCCGCCACCTGCGCCTCAAGGGTGCGGTGGGGATCACTGGGGTCGACCACGGCTGCGCGCTGCGGCTGAGGGCTGACCACAGTGCCCGCTGACTCGCCCTGCCCCAGAACACCGTTGTCGAAGGGGATCGTCGAGTCGGCGCCCAGTCCGCGCCATTGGCCGGGCGCCTGTGCGTCACCGGGAGTGCAGTGGGGCTCGGCCCATTCGACGGCCATGACGTAGCTGTGGCCGGACTCGATACGGGGCTCCTCGTCGCCGGCCATCTCGGTGCGGTTGGCGAGGCTGCCCTCGGTGAACTGCCAGCCGTAAGCGGTCCAGGAGAAGGATGGCGGCGCGGGCAGGTCAGGAGCCGGACGGGACCAGAGCACACGGTCGACGCGGAGGGTGACGTCCCGGAAGATGACACCCTCACCCCGTTCGATCTCCTCCTGTCCGGGGGCAATCTCCCGTTCCGCCACCGGAGTCACGACCACGACGTGGTCTGCGTACGTCACCCAGTCCGCCGCGGTGGCGGCAGGCAAGCGGTCCTTGCCGTGGGCGGTGATGACGGAGAGTCCGGGACGGTCGGCGGGGGCTTCGGACGGATCGTGCGTGGCGAAGGCTACGGCTCCCAGCGCCACTGCGGCGGTCACGGCGGTCAGGGCGCCGGCACGCAGCATTAGGTTCATCGGTCTCTCTTCGCTCCGTGGTGACCGCTGAGTCGCCCAGCACTTCCGACTCAGCGGCTCATGCAGCACTCATTACGCCACCGCTATAGACCGCTGCCTAGATCATCAGCATTTCCACATTTCCAGAAAAGGAGGGGAGGGCAAATGCCTCATCTTCACGTCTCCCCAGCTCAGATGCGTGCCGCGGGGCAGCAGATCGATCACCCATGACGTAAACACGCCTCCCACCGCCGATACTGGAGCAGCCGTTCGGCGTGCACTTCCGATTCCCGAGGACGGGCTGGACAGCAAATCCGCCCACCGAAAGGCGAGGAATTCCGTCGACTGGCGGGCACCCGTTCCGAACATGGCGGGACGACCGGCCGCAGACAGAGCCAGGCAGTGGGCACGGGTCGGCCGAGAGCAGGCCGAGTCCACCGGTGCGCGGAGAGACCTGCGACCGCACCGGAGCCGGGGCGCGGACGGAGCACCCCGGGGCCAGGGGGTCCGGCACAATGGCGGGCATGTCGCGACGCGCCCGGTCCTCCCGTACGCCCCGTTCCCCGCAGGCCCCCGTGGACTGCCCGTGCGGGTCGGGCGAGCGGTACGACCGCTGCTGCGGGCCGTTCCACCGGGGCGCGTCGGTCGCGCCGACGGCCGAGGCGTTGATGCGGTCCCGGTACGCGGCCTACGTCGTGCGGGACGCGTCGTACCTGGTGCGCACCTGGCATCCGGCGACCCGGCCGGCGGCCCTGGAGCTGGACGGCGGTCCGCACTGGACGGGGCTGGAGATCGTCGAGGTGGCCGAGGGGTCCGTGTTCCACCGGACGGGAACGGTGACGTTCCGGGCTTCGTACACGGACGCCGGGCGGCCCGGCACGTTGACCGAGCGGAGCCGGTTCGACCGCGTGGACGGGGCCTGGGTGTACGTGGACGGGACGGTGCGGGACTCGGGTGACCTGACCGGGGGCGCCGGGGGCCGTCCGTGAGGTGAGCGGCGGGGCGGCGGGGTGCTTCAGGGCACCAGGACGTCGAGTTCCTGGAGCGCGCCGACCGCGATCTGTCGGGTCAGCTCCTCGGCCCGGGCCGCGTCCCCCTCGCGCACCGCCTCCGCGACCTGGACGTGCAGGGTGACCGCTGCCGGGTCCGGGTCCTCGAACATGACCTGGTGGTGGGTGCGGCCCGTGAGGACCTCGGCGACCACGTCGCCGAGGCGGGCGAACATCTCGTTGCCGGAGGCGTTGAGGACCACCCGGTGGAAGGCGACGTCGTGGACGAGGTACGCCTCCAGTTGCCGTCCGCGTGAGGTGGCGACCATGCCGAGGGCGCACTCCGTCAGCTCGGCGCACTGCGCGGCGGTCGCGTTGCGGGCGGCGAGCCCGGCGGCGACCGGCTCCACGGCGGACCGCAGGACGGTCAGCGAGCGGAGTTGGCGGGGCCGGTCGGCACCCGCGAGGCGCCACCGGATGACCTGGGGGTCGTAGACGTTCCACTCCTGGGTGGGGCGGACCGTGACGCCGACCCGGCGACGGGACACCACCAGGCGCATCGACTCCAGGACCCGGACGGCCTCCCGCATCACCGACCGGGACACCTCGAACCGTCCGGCCAGTTCATCGGTGCGCAGCACGCTGCCCGGCGGGTACTCGCCCGCGGTGATCGCCGGACCGAGGGTGTCGAGGACATGGGCGTGCAGGCCGCGGCCCGAGGAGGTCATGGCGCTCAGCCTACGAGCTGCGATGTCCCCACACGAACTCGAAAAGTCAGACTTTTATGTCACACCCACTTGAATTCATCAGACCTTATGAGTTTCAGTGTCGTTCGGCGTCGTGACACCTCGATGTCACGCACCCCCTGACGGCGTCCGGCCCCCCGGACGTCGAGCCGACGGGGCGCCCCGGCCCCCGGGGACGCCCCCGGACACGAGGACTCCAGATCGTGAAGAACACAGCTCCGACGCCCCATGTCATCGTGGTCATGGGCGTGGCGGGGACCGGCAAGACGACGATCGGCCCGCTGCTCGCGGACCGGCTCGGCGTCCCGTACGCCGAGGGCGACGACTTCCACCCGGCCGCGAACATCGCCAAGATGTCCGCGGGCACCCCCCTCACCGACGAGGACCGTTGGCCCTGGTTGGACGCCATCGGGGAGTGGGCCCGCGGGCGGACCGGGCTCGGCGGGGTGGTCAGCAGCTCGGCACTGAAGCGGAGCTACCGCGACCGGCTGCGCACCGCCGCACCGGACCTGGTGTTCCTGCACCTCGCGGGCGACCGGTCGCTGATCGAGGACCGCATGTCCCACCGCGAGGGCCACTTCATGCCGACCGCGCTGCTCGACTCCCAGTTCGCGACCCTCCAGCCGCTGGAGCCGGACGAGGCGGGGGTGGTCGTCGACGTGGCGGGCGACCCCGGGGACATCACCGAACGGTCCGTCCTCGCACTCGCGGCCCCGGACGGTGCCGCGCCCACGCCTGCGCCGACCGCCTGATCCGCCGGGCGCCCGGCGGGCCGCCCGCGCTCGGGGCACGCGCCCCACAACCCTCCGTCCCCTTCGCTTCCGTACGTTCCCGTACGACCGAGTACCCCAAGGAAACCGACCGTGACCAGACTCAGCGTCGAGATGCTGGCAGCGGACCCCATCGAGCCGATCACCTCCGCGGGCCACGCCCAGCTGGGGATCGCCGTGCTCGCGGGCATCGCCGTCATCGTCCTGCTCATCACCAAGTTCAAGGTCCACGCGTTCCTCGCACTGACCATCGGCTCGCTCGCCCTCGGCGCCTTCGCCGGAGCGCCGCTGGACAAGGTGATCCCCAGCTTCACCAGCGGGCTCGGCAACACCGTCGCCGGTGTCGGCGTGCTGATCGCGCTCGGCGCGATCCTCGGCAAACTGCTCGCGGACTCCGGCGGCGCCGACCAGATCGTCGACACGATCCTGGCCAAGGCCAGCGGACGCGCCATGCCCTGGGCCATGGTGCTGATCGCCTCGGTGATCGGTCTGCCGCTGTTCTTCGAGGTCGGCATCGTGCTGCTGATCCCCGTGGTGCTGATGGTCGCCAAGCGGGGCAACTACTCGCTGATGCGGATCGGCATCCCCGCCCTGGCCGGTCTGTCCGTGATGCACGGTCTGATACCGCCGCACCCCGGCCCGCTGGTCGCGATCGACGCGGTGCAGGCGAACCTCGGTCTGACCCTGGCGCTCGGTGTGCTCGTCTCCATCCCGACGGTGATCATCGCCGGCCCGGTCTTCGCCAAGTACGCCGCCCGCTGGGTCGACGTGCCGGTGCCGGAGAACATGATCCCGACGCGCCCCTCGGAGGAGTTGGAGAAGCGCCCCGGCTTCGGCGCCACCGTCTTCACCGTGTTGCTGCCCGTGGTGCTCATGCTCGGTAGCGCCCTCGTCGAGATCATCGTCGACGACCCCACCCACATGGTGCAGCGGGTGTTCGACGTGATCGGCTCGCCGCTGATGGCGCTGCTCGCCGCGGTCATCGTCGGCATGTTCACGCTGGGTCAGGCGGCCGGGTTCACCAAGGGCCGGCTGTCGAGCACCGTGGAGAAGTCCCTCGGCCCGATCGCGGGCGTCCTGCTGATCGTCGGCGCGGGTGGCGGCTTCAAACAGACGCTGATCGACTCCGGCGTGGGGCAGATGGTCCTGGAGATCTCCGAGAGCTGGTCGATCCCGGCGCTGCTGCTCGCCTGGCTGATCGCCGTGGTCATCCGTCTCGCGACGGGCTCGGCGACCGTCGCGACCGTGTCGGCCGCGGGTCTCGTCGCTCCGCTGGCCGCCGACATGTCGAACACGCACCTCGCACTGCTCGTGCTGGCGATCGGAGCGGGTTCCCTCTTCTTCAGCCATGTCAACGACGCCGGCTTCTGGCTGGTGAAGGAGTACTTCGGCATGAACGTCGGACAGACGATCAAGACGTGGTCGGTGATGGAGACGATCATCTCGGTCGTCGCCGGTGCCATCGTGATGCTGCTGTCCCTGGTGATCTAGCCACCCCCGAACACCAACGCGGGGCGGTCCGTCGGATGACGGACCGCCCCGTCGGCGTGGGCGCCGGGGTCAGGACTCGCCCTCGGCCGCCTTCTCCAACTGGAACGCCTCGTTGCCGAGGCCGATCCGGGCGTGCGCCTCGGGGTTGCGGGACTTCAGGAACGCGCCGACGGCCAGGCCGACGACGGCCGCGAGGACGATGATGCCGGGCAGCACCCAGCGCAGCAGCGAGTCGGAGCCGGTGCCGACCAGGACGTAGAAGTCCTTGACCGTGTACCCGGCGATGACCAGCAGGGCCGTGCCGGCGATGCCGGAGGCGATCAGGCGCCACAGCTGGGCCCGGGCGGCGCCGCGCCGGACGAAGAAGACGATCACGGCGAGCGAGGCGACGGCCATCAGCAGGGTGACCCCGAAGGCGCCGATGTTGCCCATCCAGGTGAACAGGCGCAGGATCGGCGCGGTCGGGTCGCCGACCGGCTTGTCGTCGGTGAGCGCGAACGCCAGCAGCACGACGATGGTGACGCCGCTCTGGAGCAGGGCGCCGGTGCCGGGGGCGCCGCTGGCGCTGCTGGTCCGTCCGAACGCGGCGGGCAGCAGGCCCTCGCGGCCCATCGCGAAGGCGTAGCGGGACACGACGTTGTGGAAGCTGAGCGTCGCGGCGAACACACCGGTCACGAGGAGGACGTGCATGATGTCCGTGAAGGTCTCGCCCAGTCGGCTCTCGGTGAGGTAGAAGAGCATCCCCGCGGAGTGCTCACGGGCTGCGGGGACGACGCCGTCGGGGCCGGCCGCAACGGTCAGCGCCCAGGAGCTGAAGGCGAAGAACGCCGCCACGAAGCCGACGGCGAGGAACATCACCCGGGCTACGACGACCTGCGGACGGCTGGTCTCCTCGGCGTAGACGGGTGCCTGTTCGAAGCCGGTGAAGGCCGCGATGCAGAAGCACAGGGCGGTACCGATGCCCGCACCGGTGAGGGTGTCGGGGTTGAACGCCTCCAGGGACACGCCCTGCTTGGAGGGGTCCGCGATGGCCGCGATGTCGAACACCACGACGAGCGCCACCTCGATGAGCAGCAGCACGCCGAGGACCCGCGCATTGACGTCGATCTTCATCAGGGCGAGGAAGCCGACGACCGCGGCACAGGCGATGGCCGGGACCCACCAGACCAGTTCGACGTCGAGGTGCTCGTTGACGAGCAGGGAGACCTCGAAGCCGAAGAGCCCGTAGAGCCCCACCTGGAGGGCGCTGTAGGCGACCAGCGCCACCAGCGCGGCGCCCGCGCCCGCGGTGCCGCCGAGACCGCGCGATATGTAGGCGTAGAAAGCGCCCGCGTTGTGAACGTGACGGCTCATCTCCGCGTATCCGAAGGAGAAGAGGATCAGGACGACGCCCAGCAGGACGAAGAGCAACGGCTGCCCGACGATGCCCATGACGCCGAAGGTGGTGGGCATGACGCCCGCGACGACCATGAGCGGTCCGGTCGCCGCCAGCACCGACAGGAGGAGGCCCGCCGTGCCGAGCCGGTCGGCGCGCAACGCGCGGTCGTGGCCCTTGAACGTGTTGATCCCACCGGGCTTGTCACCGGGGGCGGATCTGGTGTCGCTGGAACTCGAACTGCCCGTCTTCATGGCGGGGATGGTCCTTTCGCGTGGGTCCTCTGAGCGTGGTGCGGGCCTTGCTGGTGCGGCTCTTGCGGTGTGCTGTGGGCCGGCGGATCGTCGTGCGCCCGTACATCAGTACGTGCGTCGTACTCGTGTGCGGCCCGGTGGTGCGGTGGTGCCCTGGTGCTGGTCGTGCGGGGGTGTGCGGATGGTGCGGACGCGTCGTGCGCCGGTGCCGCAGGTGCGCGGGTCCCGGGTGGTTGCCCGGTGGCCCGCGCCGCCTCGGTGCCCCGGTGCTGCTGGGGCCGTGCTGGTGGTGCTCGGTGGTGCGGTCCGCGCCGACCGCCGGGGCGCGGGGGGAACGGCGCCGTCAGACGGTGCCCAGGGAGGCGCCGCGCGCTTCCCGGAACGCCTCGAACGGGTCCCGGTCGGGGTACGACCAGGGGGCGGGGGTGATGTGGTTGCCGATGCGGTGGAAGAGGGCGGCTGCTTCGGCGCCCCTGCCTCCGCAGTACTTGGCGTGGGCGAGGAAGTTGAGGTCGACCCGGTTGCGCGGGTGGTCCTCGCGCTCCCACTCCAGCCACCAGTCGAAGGCGGCCTTCATGACCTGGCGGGCGCGGCGGCCGACCCAGTGTCCGGACGAGAGGGGATCGGCGGGCTCGCTGCCGGCCGCGGCGAGGACGCGGTACCGCTCGGCGTGCGCGACGACCGGGAGGATCGCTAAGGGCGAGTCCGCCGGTGCCTGTTCGGCGGCCCACGCAGCGAAGTCGTAGACCTCGTGCATGGGGTCCTGGCCGGCGTCCGCACGACGCTCGGCGAGCCGGGCGATCATCAGGTGGTGGGCCTGGTGGTGCTCGGCGTGGCGGTGCCTGACCTCGTCGAAGAGCCGCACCACGTCGTCCTCGGTGCCCAAGGCGCGTTCCAGTGTCAACAGGGCGAGCCAGGGCGTGGGGTCGTCGGGGACGAGACCGGTGGCCGTGCGACAGGCGGCGCGCGCGGCATCGGGGCGGGCCTTGCCGTTCAGCGCGCGCTGAACGGTGGCGAACCCGATGAGCACGGCGGCGTCGACGGACTCCGGCTCGGCGATCTTCCAGTCCTGGGCCCAGGCCAGGGTGCTGCCCTCCTGGGCCAGTACGGAGATGCGGTGGCCCCGTCGGTCCCAGTCGTCGCCGGTGTCGACGAGCAGACCGCGGACCACGGACCAGCGGCCCTGGGTGAGCGCAGTGCGCGCAGTGGCCAAGGGTGCGTCATCGAGGGCCGCGTCGAAGACGTGCGGGCCGCGCTTGCGCGAGCGACCCAGAGGCGGTGGGGGTGGCGTCACCGCGGGACTTCCTCCCCGACACGGTGTGTTGAGCGAATGATCACGGACAGCAAACAGGCACGAGGTGCCCTGAGTCAAGAGCGACTGGATCACCTACACGTGTCAAGTACCCGTTCGAACGGTCGAGTTGTCCCTTGGATGCCGCTTCATCCCCTGTCGACTTGAGCCGGGTCGGGTTCAACGACCTGCTGGTTCCTTGATCGTTCGCGAACGATCCGGGTCGACGCGGGCGAATGAGCGGGAGGTCGTACGGGGTTGACGTGCGGTTCGTGGGACGTCCTACCCGCCGGTCCGCCGGGGCACGCCTCCGGGCGGCCGGTTCCGGGGCGCCGGTACCGACGGACCGGTTTCCGGCGCTGGTACCTACGGACCGGCTTCCGGGGGCGGGGCGGTTCCCGGCCGCACGCGCCGGGCCGCCCCGGGACTCGCGCCGCACCGCGCGGCATGCCGCGCGGGACGTACACCGAGCCCGGCAGCGCGCCGTGCCAGCGGTACGCAGCGCCGGCGGATCGGTCAGCCGATCGCCCCGGCCGCGGCCCGGCCCGCCGCACGACCGGAGAACAAACAGCCACCGAGGAAGGTGCCCTCCAGGGCGCGGTAACCGTGCATCCCCCCGCCGCCGAAACCCGCCGCCTCGCCCGCGGCGTACACCCCGCCGACCGGTTCGCCGCTCTCGGTGAGGACCCGGGAGTCGAGGTCGGTCTCCAGCCCGCCCAGGGTCTTGCGGGTCAGGATGCTGAGCCGCACCGCGATCAAGGGGCCGGCCGCCGGGTCCAGCAGACGGTGCGGGGCGACCGTGCGGACCAGCCGGTCCCCCAGGAACGCACGGGACCCCCGGATCGCGGTGAGCTGGGAGTCCTTGGTGAACGGGTGGGCGACCTCGCGGTCACGCGCGACGACGACCCGGCGCAACTCCCCCTCGTCGACGAGGTCTTCCCCGGTGAGCGCGTTCATGCCGCGTACCAGTCGGCCGAGTTCGCGTGCGACCACGAAGTCCGCACCGTGGTCCAGGAACGCCTGGACGGGGGCGGGCACCCGGGCGCGGGCCCGGGCGAGCACGCCGCGCACGGAACGACCCGTGAGGTCGGGGTTCTGTTCGGAGCCGCTGAGCGTGAACTCCTTGCCGATGATGCGCCGGTTGAGGACGAACCAGCTGTGTTCGTACCCCGTCCGCATCAGGTGGTCGAGGGTGCCCAGGGTGTCGAAGCCGGGGAACAGCGGAACGGGCAACCGGTTGCCGCGCGCGTCCAGCCACAGCGAGGAGGGGCCGGGCAGCACGCGGATGCCGTGGTCGTGCCAGATCGGGCTCCAGTTGTGCAGCCCCTCGGTGTAGTGCCACATCCGGTCGCCGTTGACCAGGTGGCCGCCGGCCGCCTCGGTGATCTGGAGCATCAGCCCGTCGACGTGTGCGGGCACCCCGCGGACCATGCGCGCGGGCGGGGTGCCCAACCGGGCGGGCCAGTTGCGGCGGACCAGCCCCAGGTTGCCGCCGATGCCGCCGGAGGTGACGATCACGGCCTGGGCGCGCAGTTCGAACGAACCGGTCACGGTGCGGCTGCTGGGCCGGCCGCGGGCCACCTCCGAGTGGTCGAGGACCTCCCCGCCCACCGTGTCCACCGTCCCGGCCGGGCCGGACAGGGCGGTCACCCGGTGCCGGAACCTGAGGTCCACCAGCCCCCGGGCGGCACCGTCGCGGACCCGTCGGGCGAAGGGGGCGAGCAGGGCGGGGCCGGTGCCCCAGGTGAGGTGGAAGCGGGGCACCGAGTTGCCGTGGCCGGTCGCGTCGTAGCCGCCGCGCTCCGCCCACCCGACGACCGGGAAGAAGCGCACCCCCCGCCGGTGCAGCCAGGAACGCTTCTCCCCCGCGGCGAAGTCCACGTACGCCTCGGCCCACCGACGGGGCCAGTGGTCCTCGGGGCGGTCGAAGCCGGCGCTTCCCAGCCAGTCCTGGAGGGCCAGCTCCCGGCTGTCGCGGACGCGCATGCGGCGCTGCTCCGGGGAGTCGACGAGGAAGAGGCCCCCGAAGGACCAGTGCGCCTGGCCGCCGAGCGACTGCGCGGGCTCCTGGTCGAGGAGGATGACCTTGCGGCCCGCGGCCACGAGTTCCGCGGTCGCCACCAGGCCCGCGAGGCCCGCGCCGATCACGATCGCGTCTGCGTCGTACGCCATGCGCCGTCCCTCCGGTCCACCGGACCCCCCGTTGCACCGGCGGCTCGGCGCCCGGGTGGGATACTGGGGTTACTGGTGAGTCAGATCCTTGGGGGACGGGGTGACCCGCGTCAACCTCTCGTGACGGGGACTCCTCGCTCGGTGCGGCCTCCGGTGCGGGCGTGGCCGGAACGCACCGGCCACGGATCCCGGTGCCCGGCGCTCCGGGCCGGACGGTCGTGAGGTGGTCTGCGGCGTGTCGGTACTCGTGCTCGTCCTCGCCGTCAGCGCGGCCTGTTGCCTGGGGTTCGGGTTCGTCCTCCAACAGGACGCGGCCCAGCGGGCGCCGCTCGGCGACTTCCTCTCCTTCCGACTGCTGCTGGACCTCGTGCGGGTGCCGCGCTGGCTCGCCGGCATCGGGCTGATGGTGTGCGGCATGGCCCTCGGGGCACTGGCCCTCGGACACGGGCAGCTGAGTCTGGTGGCGCCCCTGCTCGCCACCCATCTGCTGTTCGCGCTGGCCCTGTCCCGATGGCTGACCGGGCAGCCGCTCGGCGCCCAGGGGTGGACGGGGCTGGCCCTGCTCGCGGGCGGGGTGAGCGCCTTCATCGTGGCGGGGCGGCCCGAGGCCGGGGAGGCGGTCGCCGACCCGTTCCGCCAGTGGCTGATCATCGGACTGGTCCTGGGGGCCGCGGCGCTCCTCGTCGGGCTGGCGCTCCGGGCCAGACTGGTCGTGGCGCCGGTGTTCCTGGGGGGCGCGGCCGGGCTGCTGTACGGCGTACAGGACGCGCTGACCCGGGTGACCGGGCTGCGGTTCGCCGACTCCGGTCTCGGCTCGGTGATCACCTCCTGGCAGCCGTACGCGGTGCTGGCGCTCGGCGTCACCGGCCTGCTGCTCGTGCAGAGCGCCTTCGAGACGGCGCCGCTGCGGATGTCGTTGCCCGCGCTGACCGCCGCGCAACCGCTGGCCGGCATCCTGTGCGGGGTCGGGTTCCTCGGGGACCGGCTGCGCACCGACTCGGCCGCGCTGGCCTGGGAGGCGGCGGGTCTGGCGGCGGTGGTCGGGGGCATCGTGCTGCTCGGGCTGCACCCGGCCATGCCCCGGGGCGCGGAGGAGTACGCCCGGGCAGGCGACCTGCATCACGGGACGGTCCCCGGCTCGTCCTGACCCGGGCTGACCTCCGACCGGACCCGATCGGCGGGGCCGCGGGGGTGGTGCTTGGATGGGGGGATGAGTAACGCCGGCACGGCCGCGGACGAGGTCCTCGACGTCGTGGACGAACAGGACCGGGTGGTGGGGCGCGCGTCCCGGGGCGAGGTCTACGCGCGCGGACTGCTGCACCGCTGCGTGTTCGTGTTCGTCCGGGACCCGCAGGACCGGGTGTTCGTCCACCGGCGGACCGCCACCAAACTGGCCTTCCCCTCCCAGTACGACATGTTCGTCGGCGGGGTGGTCGGGACCGGGGAGAGCTACGCGACGGCCGCGCTGCGGGAGGCGGAGGAGGAGTTGGGGGTCACGGGACTCCCTGCGCCCACGCCCCTGTTCACCTTCCTCTACCGGGACCCGGAGACCGGGTACGGCTGGTGGTCGGCCGTCCACGAGGTGCGCTGCGCCGAGGCCGTCCGGCCGCAGGTCGAGGAGGTCGACTGGCACGCCTTCCTGCCCGAGGAGGAGCTGCTGGCCGTGCTCGACACCTGGACCTGGGTGCCGGACGGCATGGAGGCGTACCGTCTGCTGCGGGAGCGCCGGGCGGCCGGACGGGCGTCCGGGTGAGCGGGGGCGGGGGGCGCGGTCGGGGGGCCCTGTCGTCCCTGCGGCTCTGGTTCGCGCCGCAGCGGATCGCCGAGGAGGGCGACACCCCGGACTACCGCTTCTCGCTCGCCAACGAGCGCACGTTCCTCGCGTGGCTGCGGACCGCGCTGGCCCTGATCGGCGGCGGTTTCGCCGTGGACCAGTTCCTCCCCGACCTGCGGTGGGGCTGGCGCGTGGGGTTGGCCCTCGCGCTCCTCGGCGCGGGGGTGCTGTGCGCCCTGCGCGCGGTGAACCACTGGGTGCGCTGCGAGCGCGCGATGCGACGCGGTGAGGACCTGCCCGTGTCGCGCTTCCCCGCCCTGTTGAGCCTCGTCGTGGCGATAGTGGCCGTGGCGATGGTCGTGATCGTGCTCGCGGGCTGGGCGGAATGACCGGCCGGGTCCGTGATCCGGGACTGCAACCGGAGCGGACCAGGCTGGCGTGGCGTCGCACCACGCTGACCGCCACGGTGGTGGCCGTGCTCGCGGTGCGGGCCGCCGCGGACGGGGGGTCGCCCGCGGTCTGCGCGGTGGCCGGCGGACTGTGCGTCCTGGTGTGGCTGGGGTTCCTGGCGGTGGCGCACCGCAGGACCTGGCAGCTCTCCGGGAGCGCCGCGCCCCCGCCGCCGTTGGCGCCGCGGCTGGCCACCGTCACGGCCCTGGGTACGGTCGTCCTCGCGGGGTGCGCCGCGGTGGTCGTGTTCTGACCGGCGCGGTGCTCAGGGGCGCAGGGCGCGCATCAGCAGGCCGGCCAGGTGGTCGGCGATCTGCCGGGGGCTCAGGGGGCCGTCCGCGCGGTACCAGGTGGGTAGGTGGTGGACCGAGCCGAAGTGGTAGTCGACCACGAGGTCGGCCGGGGTCGAGGTGGAGAACACCCCGCTGGCCTGGCCCTCCTCGATGAGCGCGCGGAAGCACTCGTGGTAGTGCCGGCGTTGGGCCCGTACCTGCCGCAGCTTCTGGGGGCTCAGTTGGTGCATGGAGCGTTGGAAGATGACCGCGTCGTCGAGGTTCTCCAGGGTGGTGACCACGACGTCGGCGGCGGCGTCCCGCAGCCGGTCCGTCACGGGGGCGTCGGCTCCGGCAACGGCGTCGAGGCGTTCCTGCTGGAGCCGTAGCGTCCGCGAGTAGACCTCCTGGAGCAGGTCCTCCTTGGAGCCGAAGTAGTGGTAGAGCGCGCCCTTGGTGACCCCGGCCGCCTCCACGATCTCCTGTACGGAGGTGCGGTCGTAGCCCCGGTCGGCGAAGAGGCGGGTGGCAGCCGCCAGGAGTCGCTGCGGGACGGTCGCTCCGTCTCCGGCCTTCGTCTTGGGCACGTGGGCACCCGCCTTCCTGTGTCGTGGGTCGTGCTCCGGGCACCGGCGTCAACGGCGGCTGCGGCCCGAGGATCTTCCCACCCCGTCCGCGGCCTCCGCGCGGGCGTGCGGGCCTGCACGAGGGGGTGCGGAAGAGGTCCACGCGCGCCGCCCGTGACGTCCGTGACGCGTGGGGTGGAAGACCGCAGGACCGCCGCGTCGTCGATCGGGCGGGCGGGTCCGCAGGAGCGTCGGTGATCGCACGGTGCCCGGGAGCGGCACCGGCACCACCGCACCCCACCGCCCCCGCGTTCCGGCGGCGGCCGTGCGGGCGGCGTGTCGTGCACCGGGTCGCCCCCATCGGCCTGGACCTTACCCCCGGGCGCGCCGCACCGGCGCGGGCAGGTCCACCGGGAGTACGGGGGGTGGCCCGGATCGCCCGTGTCCGACGCATTCCGCAGGAGCGGACCACACGCTAGCGTGCGCGATCATGACCGTTTCCGCCGACGGAAAGGATCGAACATGACGTATTTCGTTCGAGAGTGTGCGATGGCGGAGGTCGGCCGATGACGCTCTCCCGTCGAGGACTCCTGGCCGTCACCGGGGGTGCGGTGGCCGCGGGCGGCGCGGTCGCGTCCGCCACGCCGGCGCTCGCCCACACCCCGCGGGGCCGCCGTGCCACCCGCACCGGGTTCGAGCGGCTGGCCGCGGGCGGCTACGCCCAGTTGAGCGGCGACCGGGTCGGCATCGTCACCAATCCGACCGGGGTGACCCGCGACGCCCGGCACATCGTGGACGTGATGCACCTGGACGAGCGGGTCGACCTGACGGCGGTCTTCGGCCCGGAGCACGGCTTCCGGGGCACCGCGCAGGCCGGCGGTTCGGAGGGCCGCCACGACGACCCGGCGACGGGACTGCCGGTCTACGACACGTACCGGTTGACCGGTGAGGCGTTGGCGGAGGTCTTCCGGACCTCGGGGGTGGACACCGTCGTCTTCGACATCCAGGACGTGGGCGCCCGCTTCTACACGTACATCTGGACGCTCTACGACTGCATGGTGGCCGCGCAGTTGGCGGGCCGGCGCGTCGTGGTGCTCGACCGTCCGAACCCGGTGACCGGCCGGGCGGCGCTCGGGCCGTCGCTGCGCAAGGAGTTCGCGACCTTCGTGGGCCGCGAGCCCATCGCGCAGGCCCACGGCATGACCGTCGCCGAACTGGCCCGGCTGTTCAACGCGGAGTTCCTGGAACGCCCGGTGGAACTGGACACGGTCCTGATGTCCGGCTGGCGGCGCGCCGACTTCCCGGACGTGACCGGGTTGCCGTGGGTGCCGCCGAGCCCCAACATGCCGACCCCGGACACCGCGCTCGTCTACGCGGGCACGTGCCTGTTCGAGGGCACCAACCTCTCCGAGGGGCGCGGGACCACCCGCCCCTTCGAGTTGCTGGGCGCCGAGGGGCTGGACGGCCGCTGGGCCGCCGCCGCGAACGACCTGGGCCTGCCCGGGGTGCACCTGCGCGAGGCGTACTTCACCCCGACCTTCGGCAAGTTCGTCAACAAGACCGTCGGGGGCGTGCAGTTGCACGTCCACGACCGGGCGGCGTTCGACCCGGTCCGGACCGGGATCGGCCTGCTGGTCACCGCCAAGCGGACCTGGAACGCCTTCTCCTGGCGGCTAGACCGTCGGCCCGACGGCACGGCGACGCACTGGGTCGACCACCTCACCGGATCGTCCCGGGTCCGCACGATGATCGACGCGGGCGCGGACACGGATGCGGTCGTGGGGGCCTGGCAGGAGGAACTGTCGGCGTTCCGCACCCTGCGACGGCGCTACCTGACCTACAACTGACCGAACGTGAGCGATGGCGACCGTTGGTGAACAGCTGGTGAAGGCGGCCTCTCATCTTCGATGGTGAACATTGGTCAACTTGCGCTCGCGGACGAGGCTCCATCCGGCGGCTATGCGGGCAGAAGCGTCGAGTTTCGGCCAGATGAACACACCTTCCGAAGATGAGAGGGAGCCAATCCGGGTCCTCATTCGTCTACTCGACAACGCCCGAACGACGTCGAACGAGTGCTACCGCACAAGTGACGGAGGTGCAGGACGATGGCCGGATTCCGAAGTCTCGCCAGACAGGTGCGGGATCCCCGCAACGACCTGGCGCTACGGAGGTACTCCCTACGGAAGTGTCTGGAACGGTTCGCGCCCTACGGGCACCGTGCCACCTGGGACCACCTGTGCTCCCGGGCCGGGTTCGGTCCCGAGGACCGGTCGCCCGACCCGCGCCGGCTGGTGGCGGCGCTCGACGAGTTGGAGGACGCCCGCGCGGTGTGGCTCGCGTACGAGTCGGAGTTCGCGGCGCGACGGCGCAGGGAGAAGCACGGGGGGCTGCGCCGGCCCGGCAGCGTGGACGACTGGCACCGGCTGACCTGGGGCGGCTTCGGGGTCGCCTGGTGCCACGACCCGCAGGTGCACCCGCGGGCCCCGTTGGGCGAGGTGTTGCGGCGGTTGATCGCCGCGCTGGAGCGGAAACCGGGCGACGGCTGTCCCGTCTGTGGGGACGAGCAGTTGGTGTGGCGGCACGACCTCGCGCACGCACCCTCGGCCGGCGCGGTGTGTCAGAGGTGCGGGATCATCGTGCCGCGCCCCGTGTTGACCACGGCGGCGGTGGCCGGGGCGCGGCGGGCCCGGGCCCTGGTGAGCGTGTAGGCGGTCACTCCGGGGCCGGGGGTTCCGCACGGGGCCGGCCCCGCGGCGCGTCGACCGGTCGCCGGGGCGGCGAGCACCGAGGGGCGAGCGACGGAGCCCCGGGAGGAGCTGCCCGGAGGCGTCCGGAGCCGCCCGCACGGTTCACCGGACGACGGACGTCAGTTCGACGGCTCGCAGGCGGTCGGGTCCCCGGGCTGGGACCCCGAACAGACGCCCGCCGGGTCCGTTTCCGGCGGGGCGGGCTTGTTCAGCCGGGACGGGAGGAGCCGGGAGCCCGCGTTCTCCTCACCGAAGACGTCGTCCGGGTTCGACAGGACACAGGTCTCCAGGGACAGGCAGCCGCAACCGATGCAGTCGGTGAGGTGGTTGCGCAGTCGGCCCAGCTGTTTGATGCGCTCGTCCAACTCCGCGCGCCACGCCCGGGAGAGCCGGGCCCAGTCCTCCTTGGTCGGGGTGCGCTCCTCGGGGAGCTCCGCGAGGGCGTCCCGAATGGTGGCGAGCGGAATGCCGACCCGCTGGGCGGCCCGGACGAAGGCGACCCGGCGCAGCGCGTCCCGGTGGTAGCGGCGCTGGTTGCCGGAGGTGCGCCGACTCCAAATGAGCCCTTTGGACTCGTAGAAGTGCAGTGCGGAGACGGCTACTCCGCTGCGGGCGGCGAGTTGGCCGACCGTGAGTTCATGGACCTTGACCGGGATCTGGGGCACCCTTCGCAGCCTAATCCACCTGGCCGGGCAACCGGTCGCGTCCGCGTTGACACGGTTCGCCGGCCCCCCGGTGCTGAGCGGGCGCGCGAAGGGCGCCGGAGCGGCACGGTCGGGGAGGTCAGGGAGATGACAGGGCCGAGGATCTTCACGTCCGTCGGGGAACTGCGTGCCGCCGTCGGTGAGCCGTTGGGCCCCGGCGAGTGGCTGGAGATCGACCAGAATCGCGTCGATCTCTTCGCCGAGGCGACCGGGGACCACCAGTGGATCCATGTCGATCCGGAACGCGCGGCGGCGGGTCCGTTCGGTACGACCCTCGTGCACGGGTATCTCACCCTCGCCCTGCTGCCCGTGCTGGTGTCCCGGGTCATGCGGGTCGACGGCGTGCGGATGGCCCTCAACTACGGCACCGACCGGGTGCGTTTCCCGGCCCCCCTTCCGGTGGGCTCCCGGGTGCGGGCGTCGGTGGTGCTGCGCGAGGTCCGGGAGGTGGCCGGAGGCGTCCGGGTGACGGCCGCGGTGACGGTGGAGCGGGCGGGCGGCGACAAGCCGGTCTGCGTCGCGGAGTCGGTCTCCCGCTACTCCTTCTGAAGGCGCCCGCGCGGTGTCAGGGCGCCCGGTGCCCGACCATCCGCAGGACGAGGTCGGCGTAGAGCGCACCCACCTGGTCGGGGGTGCGGCGCCCGGCGACGTTGAACCAGCGGGCGACGTCGATGCAGAGCGACAGCACGGCGACGGTGGTTCCGGGGACGTCCTCGACGTCGAACTCCCCCGTGCGCACGCCCTCCTCGATGAGGTCGCGGACCACGCCGTCGGTACGGCGCCGCAGGGCGACGATCTCCGCCCGGGCCGGTTCGCCGAGGGCGTCGAGTTCGTACTGCACGACCCGTGCGGTGGTGTGCTGGGCGGCGTGCCAGCCGACGAAGGACCGCACCGCACCGGCGAGCCGCTCGGCGGGGGTGCCGGGGGCACGGGACGCCTCGCGCAGGATGGCGAGGGCCTTGTCGTGACCGATCCGGCTGATCCGGTGCAGCAGCTCTTCCTTGGTCTTGTAGTGGATGTACAGCGCGGCCGGGCTCATGCCGGCCCGGCCCGCGATGTCCCGGGTGGTGGTCGCGTGGTAGCCGCGCTCGGCGAACGCCTCCACGGCGGCCACCAGCAGCCGTCGGGCCGCGTCCGGCGTGACCTGGCCCCAGGGCGGGGTGTCGCAGCCGGTCTCGTCCGCCGCAGTCATCACGCGCTCCTCTTCTCGCCGGCCGGTCCCTGGTCGGGCCCCCGGCCGGGAAGCAACGATACCCCGAAGGTGAGCAAGCGCTTAGACAAGGGAGGCGGGGGCGCGGAGCCGGCTCAGAGCTTCTCGAACGGGTCGTGCGCGGCGAGCAGCTTGTCCACCCGGGCCTGGTCGACCCTGCTGACGATGCGGTCCGCCTCCTGGCGGTCCCGGATCACCTTGGCGAGCGTGAAGCTCGACGTGACGAGGTAGAGGACGGCGATGGCCAGGAAGGCGCGTACCCAGGAGTCCGCGTCCAGTCGGGCGATGCCGACCCCGGTGGCCCCGAGGGCGACCGCGAACGAGACGACGGCCTGGCCGTAGAACGCGGCCGTCGACTGCTGCTTGACCGATGATTCACTCATGGCCCCACCCTCGCCCCGGGCGGCCGGGACCGCCTCCGTACGGGTACTCAGATCCGTACTCAGCACCTGCCCCGGCCTGCGCCGGTGCACCCTCGTCGGGGTGAGCGCCGGGACGCACCCGCGGCTCTACGATGTGGCGCATGGGCAGACCCCGCAGACCCCTCCTCAGCAAGGACCGCATCGTCGAAACGGCCCTCGGCCTGGTGGACGCGGAGGGGCTGGCGGCCCTGTCGACGCGTCGGCTGGCCGCGGAGTTGGGGGTGAGCGGCCCCTCGCTGTACAACCACTTCCGGACCAAGGACGAGATCCTCGACGCGGTGGTGGACTCGGTGAGCGCGCAGGTCGACCTGTCGATGTTCGAGGGCGACCGGGACTGGCGCACCGCCCTGCACGACTGGGCGCTGTCGTACCGGCGGGCCCTCAGCGCCCATCCCCACGTCGTACCGCTGCTCGCGCGGGGCCCCGGCCGGCGGCCCGCCGCGCTGCGCCTCACGGACACGGTGTTCGGTGCGCTGGTGGACGCGGGGTGGCCCCCCGTGCAGGCGACCTCCGTCGGGGCGTCGATGCGGTACTTCGTCATGGGGGCGGCCCTCGGCTCGTTCGCCGGCGGGTTCGTCGACTCCCCGACGGAGGTCGCCCACGACCCGGCGGCCCACCCCCGGCTCGGGCAGGCCCCTCTGCTCGCGGAGCGGCAGCGGTCGGTCGACGACCGGGCCTTCGAGGCGGGGTTGGCCGCCCTGCTGGACGGGCTGGCCCTCCGGTTCACCGTGCCGCAGGCGCGCGTGCAGGTGCAGGAGGGCTAGATGATTGAGTCCGATGTTTGTGCGGGCCCGTGCGGGACCGCCGACCACGAGGTGCTGTCCGCGGTGCTGCGCCGTTCCAGAGGCGGGGGCCGCCCCGCGCTGGACCAGGTCGAGGCGGAGGCGGTCGGGCGCGTGGTGGCGAGCACTGCACCACCGCTGCCCTCGGCTACCGCTCCCGCTCCGGCTGATTGGTGAACGACCAGGCCCCGGGTGCTTGCTGCCCGGGGCCTGGTGGTGCACTTCGCTTGACCGGCGTGTTCAACGACCGGCTGGGGGCGGTGTCACGCCCACTCGGCTCCTGCCTCCGGGAGGGCGGTTCGCTGGTGGTCGGTGAGCTGTTCCCCGCCGGTGCTTGGTGTCGGTGGCGTAGGCACCGGGCTTCACCGTGCGCCCGGCCCTGTCGATACCGGACCGGGCGCGCGCCGTCCGGCGTGGCCGTGCGGGCGGGGTTTGTGCGGTTTATCCAGGCTGACCCGTCGACCATGTGGGCAGGCCCGCCCTCGTACGGCTGCCGGTGTTCTCCTCCGCGAGGGAGTTCTGGTCGTCGGTGGCGGCGCAGGTCACGTTCCGTCGGGGCAGTGCGCCTGTGGCGAGGTAGTCGTTTCCGGCCTTCACGGCGCACTGGCCGGGAGCGCCGTGGTAGATGCCGTGGCCCTCGCCGCCCTTGACCGAGACCAGCCGGGAGCCCTTGAGGGCCTTGTGCATGCCGATTCCGGTGATCTGCGGGGTCTGCGCGTCCCACTCGTTCTGCAGAATCAGTGCGGGCACGGTGTTGTCGACGACGGTGACGGGCTCGGCCGACTTCCCCCAGAAGGCGCAGGGCTTGATGTTGGAGGTGAAGTCGCCGTAGATCGGATAGCGGGCCTTGTCCCGGATGGAGTCCTTCCGGTACTGCGCGGGGTTGCGCGGCCACGCCGTCTCGTCGTCACCGCAGATGACCGACCAGGTGGTCTCGGTGCCGCCCGGGGGCGGAGTGTACGGTGCCGGGGCGGGCGGCGGACCCACGGGCAGTCCGAGCGAGGCCCGGCGCAGGTCTTCGACCTTCTCGGCTCCTGTTTTGACGTAGTAGAAGCCGAATGCCAGGTCGCCCCGGATCCTGTCCCCGTCCCAGCTCTCCCCCCGCAGCGTGATGGGCGCCCGGTCGGCCTTCCGCACGAGCTTCCAGAAGGTGTCGCGGACCTCTGCGGGGGTGGCTCCCAGGTCGTAGCGGGCGTCGCGCGTCGCGGTCCACTTCGACCAGCGGGCGAACGCGGAGCCGGCTTCCTCGGCGCGGACCTGGATCATCCCGCGCCACACCCGCTTCGGGTCGACGGCGCTGTCGAGGACGAAGCGGTCGGCGCGGTGCGGGAACATCTGGGTGTAGACGGCGCCCAGATAGGTCCCGTACGAGATACCGAGATACGAGATCTTCTTCTCGCCGAGGACGGCGCGGATGACGTCCATGTCCCGGACGGTGTTGCGGGTGGTGATGTGCGGGATCCGGTCGCCCTCCTTCGCTTCGCACTTCTGAGCCATCGAGCGGGCTGTTGCGATGTCCCGCTGCGCGGTCTCCGGCTTGTAGGGGCTGTCGAAGAACTGGTCTTCCTCCTGGGTGAAGCCGCAGTTCAGCGGGGAACTGCGGCCAAGCCCCCGGGGGTCGAAACCGATCAGGTCGTACTTGTCGAGTACGGACGCGGGCAGTTTCGCCGCCATGTCGAGAGGAACGGAGAGGCCTTCGGCGCCGGGGCCGCCGGGGTTGAAGAGCAGCACCCCGTGGCGCTTGCCCGGGACGCTCGTCCTGAGGCGGGAGATCTCGACCCCGGTCTTCGGGCCTTCGGGCCGCTGGTAGTCCAGGGGGACCTGGATCGTGGCGCATTGGAAGCGGGCGGGGGCCGTGCCGCCGCACTGTTTCCACTGGGGCTTCTGGCTCTCGTACCAGGTCGTGGCGGAGCCCGAGTCCGGAGCGGCCTGGGCGGCGAACGCCGTCTGAGGCGCCAGCGGGGCGATGATTCCCACGGCGAGCGCGGCTGTGAGTGCGCTTAAACGCATGGCGGTCCTTTCATCCCGGCCTCGGGCCGGGCGGAGGGGTCACAGAAGACCCTGCCGTGCACAGGTGCCTGGGGGCATCGGCCTCATGTCGGGGTCGGCGTGCGACCACAGCGGTATCCGGACGCCTCGGTTGACAGCCGAGAAGCGGACTGATCCCCGGGAAATCCCTGAGCCACGCCCTCCCGCCCGGAGGGCGTCCGTGACGGCCACTCCCGGCCGGCAGGGCAGGGCAGGTCCTGTCCCGGTCGAGGCGTCCGTGTCTTAAAGCCAGGAGTGGGCCGGAAGTCGCTCAACCGTCCGCCGGCTGTCAACCCGGGCGTTCCATGCCACGTCACCACCCCCGATATGGGTTCGCGCCGGTGTGCTGGACGACGCAGGCCGGCGGGGTGGACCCCGAGACGGACGAACACGCTGAGGCGGTAACAGGCATGAACGCGGTACGAGGACGGGTGCGAACGGCCGTAGTCGGGCTGGCGGTGGCGGCGGTGACCGTCACCGGGATCGGAGGGATCGCGCAGGCGGAGCAGAGTGGGGAGAGGAAGGATCGGGGGCATGCGGCGACCCAGCGGGCGATCGACGCCGTGGTGGCGGCAGGCGTGCCCGGGGCGCTCGGCCAGGCGAGGGACAAGGACGGGGTCTGGAAGGGCTCCTCGGGCGTCGGGAACGTCAAGACCATCACCCCGCGCGGGGCGAACGACCGTTTCCGGATCGGCAGCGTCACCAAGACGTTCACCGCCGCCGTCCTGCTCCAGATGGAGGCGGACGGCCTGCTTGATCTCGACGACACCGTGGAGAAGTGGCTGCCCGGACTCGTCCGCGGCAACGGCAACGACGGGCGGAAGATCACCGTACGGATGCTGCTCAACCACACCAGCGGTCTCTTCAATTATCTGGAAGACAACACCTTCTACCAGAAGTACCTTGTGGCGCCCGGCTTCTTCCAGCACCGCTACGACACGCACACCCCCGAGCAGCTCGTCAGGGTCGGTATCGCCCACAAGCCCTACTTCGCCCCGGGCACCCAGCACAATTACTCCAACACCGGCTACATCCTCGCCGGGATGATCATCGAGAAGGCGGGCGGCTCCTCCTACGAACAGGAGATGACACGCCGGATCATCAAACCCCTCGGTCTGCGGGGCACCAGCGCGCCCGGCAAGGCCACGGGCATGCCCCAGCCGAGCGGCCGGGGCTACGACCCGCTGAGCCTCGCCCCGAACGCGACCAAGCTGTACGACACGACCGAGCTGAGCCCGACCATCGCATGGTCGTCCGGCGACCTGATCTCCACCACCGGCGACCTGAACCGGTTCTTCAGCGCTCTGATGCGCGGCAAGCTCTTCCCCCGCGAGCAGCTCAACGCCATGAAGACCACCGTCCCCGACCCCGACGAACCGGGCCAGGGATACGGCCTCGGCATCAGGACCATCGCGACGAAGTGCGGCGCCAAGGTGTGGGGCCACCCCGGCGGAATCCCCGGCGGGACTTCCTACGGCCTGACCACCGAGGACGGCCGCCACACCTTCGCCTTCAACATGAACGCCGAAATCTCCAAGGCCCTCGGCATCGTCGAAGAGATCCCGAGCGCCGAATTCTGCCGCAGCGCCACCTGACGACAAGGCCCCGCCGCGCCGCGGGCGCGCCCACCCGGGGGACACCGGGTGGGCGCACCCTCCGGCGTCCGGTCCGGCAGCAAACGGCTCGAACCGCGCCCACTGCGCGTCACTCAATGGCACACCCGGACCAACGATCAGGTAATCCGAACGAATGGCCCAGATGAGTGGGTCCGAGTGGTTTCAGTGGTCGTAGGCGATCAGGGATCGTTTGGTTTTGGCGCCGGTGGTCCAGTTGTGCCAGATGGCTGCTGCCAGGGCGAGGAGTCTTTGTCCGGTGCGGGCGAAGACTCCGGCCGGGGTTCTGCCGCCGTGTTGTTCGAGGCTGAGCTGGCCTCTGAGGGTGTCGAAGACTGCTTCGATCCACTGGCGTGAGCGGGCGAGGCGGCCGTGCCGGACGGGTTCGTTCTTCCGGTCCGGCCGCACGAGGTGCACGCCGAGGCAGTCGGTGAGGAACGCTTCGAAGCCCTTCCCGGCGAAGCCTTTGTCCGCGAGGATCACCCGACCGTTGCGGACCAGGCGGTGATCGCGCTCCAACAGCGCGGTCATCACCTCCCTCTCGCCGAGTTTCGGGTTCGCCAGGCACCAGGTCACGGGCATGCCCTCGGCGGTGGTGAGCAGATAGAGCCGGAATCCCCAGAAGAAGCGGGAGTGGCTGCGGCAGTAGCCGTAGCCGGCGTGTCCGGCGAGGCCGGAACGTTTGACGGTCTCCCTCGACGCGGCGCAGGGCAGGGGCGTGGAGTCGATCAGCCTGAGGTCGTCGTGCCAGGTGGGTACCTGCCGGGCCAGGGCTTCGATCACCTGGGAGATCAGCGGGCCGGCTGCGTTCAGCCGCTTGTTGTAGCCGGACTGCTGGGGCAGATAGCGGAACAGATGCGACAGCCGGGCATGGACGAAGCGGATCCAGTGCCGCGCCGAGGGAAAGTCGAGCAGGGCCTGCGCGACCGCCAGGCACAGCAGTTCGGCGTCCGTCAGTCTCGGAGGTCGCCCGATCCGGCGACCTCCCTGACACGGCAACACATGGTCGTCGATGAACACCTACAGTGCCGGCAGAAGGGCGTCCAGGTTTGTCTTCACACACTGACCAACGGGCGTCCTTCGCCACGGTCGCGGTCAGCACAAACATCGGACTCAATCATCTAGCGGCCGGGCCCCGCCTCCGGGCTTGCCGCGCGGCGGCAGGGCCAGGCCCGCCGAGGCGAACAGCAGGACGCCGAGGAGGACGAACGGGGCCGCCGCCCCCGCGACCCCGGCCACCAGGCCCGCGGCGGCCGGCGCGGCGACCTGGCCCAGCCGGTTGCCGGTGAGCCGCAGGGCGAGTGCGGTGGAACGGGCTCCGGGCGGGGCGGCCTGGACCACGGTGGTCATCGACAGGGGCTGGCCGACCCCGAGGCAGAAGCCGAGCAGGGCGAGCATCAGGGCGAGCCCCCACACCGGAACGGGCAGCGCCACGCCCGCGCACAGGACGCCCGCCAGCAGACAGCTCGTCACCAGCAGGGTGGTCCGGCCGACGATCCGGATCATGGGCGTGATCACCAGTCGGCAGGCGATCGTCGCCGCGGCCCGCAGGCTGAGCAGCAGTCCGACGGCCAACGGGCTGATCCCCCGTTCTTCGCCGACGACGGGGAGGAAGGCGGTGAGCACGTCGGTGGCCGACAGCACGGCCAGGCTGATGACGATGCCGCCGGGCACTCCCCTGGTCCGCAGGATGCGGTGGACGGGGACCGGCGCGCTGCGCGCGGGGGCCGGCCCGGCGGGCGCCCGGTGCTCCACCCGCCACAGGGAGCTGAGGCCGACGGCTCCGGTGATCGCCGCCACGAGGAGGGCGAGGGCGCTGGTCCGGGCCAGTTCGGCGCCCTGGCCGGAGACGACGAGTCCCGCGCCGATCGGGCCGATCAGCTGGCCGAGGGAGGCCCCGATGGTGAAGTGCCCGAAGTTGCGGTCCTGGTCCTCGGGCGCCGACTGCCGGGCGACCAGCGACTGGGCGCCGATCACGAAGCACAGGTGGCCGAGTCCCATGACGGCGCTCCAGGCGGCGATCGCGGTCAGGGAGTCGGCCGTGCCGCTGAGTGCGCACCCCGCGGCGATGAGGGCCACTCCGGCGGGCAGCAGGGGGGCGCAGCGGCCGTGGTCGGTGCGGCGGCCGAGGGGAACGGCGGCGAACAGCGGGAGGAGGGCGTAGACACCGGCGATGACGCCGACGGCGCGTTCGTCGGCGCCGAGTGCCAGCGCACGGTACGACACGGCGGGCCGGGCCATCGACACCGCCGCCTGCGCGAAGGCGAAGGCGATGACGAGGCGCAGCAGCCAGTGCCGCTGCGGTCCGCCGGACGTACCGGTGGGTATGTGCAAGGTGCCTCCCGGGGCGGTGCCCACCGCCGTCGTTTTTGACACTTCAGGGTCGGCTGGAGTGATGCTTGTA